>NZ_CAFI01000106.1 GCF_000239775.1 Bradyrhizobium sp. ORS 375 | reverse complement strand
GCATGGCACATCAGCGGCCCTGATCAGGGTCCATCGGACGGGCAAGACGGCGCCGGTCGGATGCGACGTACTCTTGAAATAACTACGCCTCAAGCCAAGGCTCGGGGAAGTCGCCGCAGATAGATGCACTTTTCGCGTGGTTGCCCCTCACCCCAACCCTCTCCCCGTGAAGAACGGGGAGAGGGGGCGCACCGATCGCGCAGTGCGATCTTTCGCTTCACCGCCCGATGTGATCTTGAGTGGGCGTGAGCAACAGCAAGGTGATCAGCTCATCAGTTGATGTATCGAGTGCCTCGCACTGATGATCACACCCAATCACCCCCATTCCCTTGCTCCATCACGCCGCCTTCTTGCCGCCGGCCGCGTCCAGCCCGGCATAGACGCCGCGCTCGAAGCCCGCGAAGGTCTCCAGGCACAGCCGGTCGGCGAACGGCAGCAGCTGCATCAGGATCACGCCGGTGACGTCGCGCGCCGGATCGATCCAATAGTAGGTATTGGCGAGGCCGGCCCAGGCGAGGCTGCCGGCGCTGCGACCCTCGGCGGTCTGCGCCGTCGTGATCATGAAGCTTAGGCCCCACTTCTTGACGATGTCCGGATAGAGGTCGACGTCGTTGGTCACGCCGGGCACCGCCGCGGCCATCTTCGTCATCTCGAGCTCGCCGATATGATTGTCGCGCATCGCCGCGACGGTCTCCGGCTTCAGCACCTGGTTGCCGTTGCCGCGGCCATTGTTGAGGATCATCCGGGTGAAGCGGATGTAGTCGCCGGCCGTACCGTAGAGGCCGCCGCCGCCCATGTGGAATTCCGGCTCCTGCTCGAGCTCGAACGGGATCGGCGCCAGAGAGCCGTCCTCGCCGCGCGCATGCATGCCGACCAGGCGGGCGCGCTGCGACGCGCCGAGCTTGAAACCGGTGTCGTCCATGCCGAGCGGCGCGAACAGATTGTCGCGCAAATACGTATCGAGCTTCTGCCCGCTCGCGGCCTCGACCGCCTTGCCGACGAAGTCGATGTTGATGCCATATTCCCAGCGCGTGCCGGGATCGGAAGCGAGCGGCAGCTTCAGCGCGTCGTTCTTGCAGGTGATGATCCCCGGCGTGCCGGCCTTCTGCACATAGGTCGCCATGTCGCCGTTCCACATGTCGTAGCAGAAGCCCGCGGTGTGGGTCATGAGATGGCGCAGCGTGATGGCGGTCCTGGCCGGCCGCAGGATCGGCTCACCATTGCCATCGAAGCCGTCGAGCACCTTTGGCGCGGCGAGATCGGGCAGCACGGTGCCGATCGGCGCATCCAGCGACAGCTTGCCCTGCTCGACCAGCTGCATGCCGGCGGCGCAGGTGATCGCCTTGGTCATCGACGCGATCCAGAACACGCTGTCTGATGTCATCGGATCGTCGCGGCCGAGGTCGCGCTTGCCGAAGGCGCCTTCGTAGATCACGCCGTTGCTGTCCGCCGCGATCGCGACGACGCCGGGGATCTCGCGCGCGTCCGCCTTCTGCCGCAGCACGCCATCGATGTCGGTCTTGTTCTGCATGATGTCTCCTCCGCTCCGCTCTTGTGTGGCGGTACAGGATTGTTCCCCGCCACGGTCCGGGCGGCAAGAACCCTCGCGGACGCAGCTGGTCGCGATCTCGTGATGATGCGGCGCGAACACAGAGCAGGCGGGACAGCCGGGGTGGCGACGCCACAGCCCTTCAAAATCGCTAGAGAATCATGATTAGTTCCATCGAGCCGCGAGTCCGTCACATGGGCGCCATGTTCCCACCACGGGCCTCGGACTGTTGTGAGTTGCAACCATTTTTGCATTAAAGGGTTCAACAACCGGCTTTTTCGAGCCGACGGCATGGCTTTGGCGGCAACGTCCGCCTTGGGGGCGATATGATTTCGAAGTGGAGCGAGTGGAAGCGGTATCCCCGCCCGGGTCGCGGTGACAATATCGAGGCACCGATTACCCCTGGAATCTACGAAGTGCGCATCGCCGCGACCGGCGCGCTGTATTCGTTCGGCGCGGTCGACAATGTGGCGCAGGCGCTGGCGCTGCTGCCGGTCGGGCAGAAGTCCTGGTTCGGCCGCCGCGATCCCGCCAACTTGCCGGACCTGGAATACCGGACCTGTGCGACCTCGACCAAGGCCGACGCCAAGGCCGCGGCGGAGCGCATGATCGGCCGTCGCGAAACCTATATGAGCGGCGCGGCCTGAGGCCGCGCTGACCGGGTTCAACCGCGAGCACCGCATTTGGTGCCGTGAAGGCACGGCTGAAACGCTCGAATCTACCGTTCGAGAGGCGCACACGCCGTGCGCATGTGCCATCAGGGGGCTATATTCGAAGCAAGAGACCGAAAGCTTCGAGGAGATGCCCGATGACACCGCCCGCCGCCGCCCGCGCTTCCGACACTGCTTCGAGCCTGCGCGACCGCCTGAAGGATCCGTCGCTGCTGCGCGAGCAGTGCTACATCGACGGCGCCTGGGTCGGCACCCCGGAGTTTCCGGTCAACAATCCCGCCACCGGCGCGGAGCTCGCCAGGATCGCGCAGCTCGGCGCCGCCGAGACATCGCGGGCCGTCGAGGCTGCCGCGCGTGCCTTTCCGCTGTGGGCCAAACACACCGCCAAGCAGCGCTCCAACATCCTGCGCAAATGGTTCGAGCTGATCGTCGCCAACCGTGAGGACCTCGCGCTGATCCTCACCTCCGAGCAGGGCAAGCCGCTCGCGGAAGCGCTCGGCGAGGTCGACATCGGCGCCGCCTACATCGAGTTCTTCGCCGAGGAGGCGCGCCGCGTCTATGGCGAGACCATCCCGACGCAGAAGCCTGACGCGCGCCTGCTCGCGCTGAAGCAGCCGATCGGCGTCTGCGGCGCCATCACGCCGTGGAATTTCCCGAACTCGATGATCACCCGCAAGGTGTCGCCGGCGCTCGCCGCCGGCTGCACCGTGGTGCTGAAGCCGGCGAACGAGACACCGCTGTCGGCGCTGGCGCTCGCCGTGCTGGCCGAGCGCGCCGGGATTCCGAAGGGCGCGCTGAACATCGTCACCGGCGATGCCCCGCCGATCGGCAAGGTGCTGTGCGAGCATCCGGCGGTGCGCTTCGTCGGCTTCACCGGCTCGACCGAGGTCGGCAAGATTCTCTATCGCCAGTCGGCAGGCACGGTGAAGAAGCTCGGTTTCGAGCTCGGCGGCAACGCGCCGTTCGTGGTGTTCGACGACGCCGATGTCGATGCCGCGGTCGAAGGCGCCATCGTCTCGAAGTACCGCAACATGGGCCAGACCTGCGTCTGCGCCAACCGCCTCTACGCGCAGGAAGGCATCTACGATGCCTTCGTCGAGAAGCTCGCCGCCAAGGTCGCGGCGATGAAGATCGGCGACGGCACCGAGGCTGGCGTCACCCAGGGTCCGCTGATCAACGCGGAAGCCGTCGAGAAAGTCGAGCGCCACATCGCGGATGCGGTCAAGGGCGGCGCCAGGATTGTCACCGGCGGCAAGCGCCATGCGCTCGGCCGCACCTTCTTCGAGCCGACCGTCCTGCGCGATGTGAAGGCCGACGCGCTGGTCGCGCATGAGGAGACATTCGGTCCGCTCGCCCCGGTCATCCGCTTCAAGGACGAGGCCGACGTCATCGCGATGTGCAATGCCTCGCCGTTTGGTCTGGCGTCCTACTTCTACGCCCGCGATCTCGGCCGCGTCTGGCGCGTCGCGGAAGCGCTGGAGTCCGGCATGGTCGGCGTCAACACCGGCCTGATCACCACCGAGGTCGCTCCGTTCGGCGGCGTCAAGGAGAGCGGCCTCGGACGCGAAGGCTCGCATCACGGCATCGAGGAATATCTCGAGATCAAGTATGTGATGATGGCCGGGGTCTAGGTCAGGCATGGCGGCCGGGCCGCGATCGGCCCGGCGCTTCGAATGTGGACCTGTCCGATGTCACACCCGGCTCCTGCCCCTGCAGCACCGGCGAATCATGGAGACGGAAGAGCCGTCGGACGCAGGCTGGCGGCGCTGCTCAGCCGGCGCGGCTTGCCGCTGCTGGCGCTCGTGCTGCTTCTCGTGTTCGGCGCGCCGGGGCGGCTGACGGCGGCCGGCGACATCCCGCCCGGCGCTGCGTCGTTTGCCGAGCGTGTCCGCGCGGTGGATCGCGATGCCGGCGATATGGTGTCCTACAAATTCCTGCCCCTCATCCCGTCGTTCGAGGCGCTCGCCGACGCCGGCCTCGGGAATGTCACCGACTGTCTCGCCGCCCTGGCCCTGGCGGGGTTGAGCGACCAGCAGCGCATCATCGCGATCCTGTCATTGTACAAGCTCGCGATCGCCGACTACGTAATCTTTCTGCGCGGGATGGTCGGTCTCCGAGACCAGAACCTGATCACGGCAGGTGAGCTTGGTCTCGCGGTGTTTCGCCGCGCGGGCTTCGGCCATGGCCTCGCCGAGAGCTACCAGGACCCGCCGCTCCGCAGCGTCCTGGCAGAGATCGCGGCGAGGACCGACGTGTCCCCGAATCTGCAGGCGTACATCGCTCAGATCCTGTCCGGACAAGCCCTGCGCGATCAGAGGATGTTTCAATGGGAATGCTGCGACGGTCCGACGCCGTGGCTCGATCTCGCCAAGGATCTCGCCTTCGGCGCAATGGTCGCCTTGCTGCTTGTTCGTGTCCGACTCGTTCGCGTCCAAGGACACGTTCGGCGGACGGTCGCGGGCATGCTGGCTGCGTCTGGACTGCTCTGGCTTGCGCTGTGGTCCGGACTCTATCCGAACTTCTATTGGTCAGTGCATCTCGCCCTGGCCGCTCTGGGAGCTTTCCTCGGCGCGCAACTCGCTCTGTCGGTTACTGTCGGCAAACGGCTCACACGTTCGCGAGCGCGAAATCGGATAAATGGTGAAGCCGGGACTTGAATTCCGGCTCTGCCGGCGGCCGCCGGCTACGCCGTGATCGGGGTGAGCTTGCTCACCGGCACCATGTAGGACTTGTTTCCGACCTGGTAGATGACCTTGCCGCTCTTGCCGTCGTCGGTCGAGATCTGCGACTGCTCGAACATGATCACGTTGTTGTAGACGAGGCCGGTGCCGGTGCGCGTCACGCCATTGGTGGTGACGCTGACCTGCGCCTGCTTGCCGTCGACCGACAGCACGCGGAAGCTCGCGCTCATGCCGTTCTCGCCGGAATAGCCGGCCCAGCTGCCGACCAGATTGCTCTCGCTGGCGGGAGGCGCCTGCTTCTCCAGCATCGCGGTGGCCTTGCCGCCGCCGGCCGAGAACAGCAGCACCGCGTTCTTGCCGTTCTTGGTGCCGAGCGTGACCGCGCCGAAGTCGATGGTCGAGCCGTTGACCTCGCCGATGCCGCGTTCGGTGCGGCCGTTATGGGTATATTCCACCGTGGCGGCCGCGCCTCTGATGTTGACGACCTTGAAGCTCACGGCCTGCCCACTGGCCGTCCACGAGCCCTTCCACTCACCCAGCAGGTTGCTTTGGCGATAGACCCGCTCATTGGCGGGCGAGATCTGGTTGGTGCTTCGGATGGCGACCATGTGTGCTTCCAATGAGCGCGATGGCTCGTTGTCCCCCGCATGTCGGATCGTTGCAGAGTGTTGCTAACGAGAGGTAGGTCGAGGGGGTTAACGAAAGGTGAATCGGCGCCGATAGGGCCCCGGGCTGCCGCGCGACCGATCGTCTCAACGCCCGCAGGCCCGTGGCGACGGGCGGCCTGACGTCCCGCTTGCCGAAACCCAAGGGATCGACGACCATCACGGGCGCAACCCCTCCTGCAAATGCCGAGTTCATGACCGCAGCCCTCACGCCGACCCGCGTCGACCGGCTCCCCGCCGCCGACGCGCAGCGTCTCGATACGGATGGCTATCTGCTGCTGCGCGGCGCCATCCCCGCGGAGTGGCTGGGGCCGCTGCGCGATGCGTTCGAGGCCGGCACGCTGCCCTCCGGGCGATGGCCGGTGCCGCGCGGCCGCGACTGGCGCCACGCGATGGTCGATCTCGATGCGACCGTGCAGCGCGTCTGCCGGCTGCCGGTGATGCTCGCGGCCGTGCACCATATCCTCAAGGCGCCGTTCTTCCTTGGCCAGGTCGAAGGCCGCGAGCCGCTGCCCGATGGCGGCCAGCAGCCGCTGCATCGCGACGGCGTCGACCGGCTCCGCACCGATGCGGTCTCGGCGCTCGTCTTTCTCGATTCCTTCGGCCCCGACAACGGCGCCACGCAGGTGGCGCCGGGCACGCATCGCCACGACACCGATGATGCGCAGGCTGCCCCGTTCGTCACGACAGGCGACCCCGGCGACATCCTGCTGTTCGACGTCAACCTGCTGCATGGCGCGACCCGCAACCGCAGCGGCGCCCGCCGCCGCTCGCTGCTGATCACCTTCGCTGTTTCGACGCAGCAGGAGGAGTGGCGCCGGACGCGGGCCTTGCGCGCGGTGCGGATGAACCAGGACGAGATTTTCGGCACGGACTGACGGCCGGCTTCGCCTTTCCTGCGCGCCGCCGGGCCGTTCACCAGCACCTACCCCGCAAGCTTCGCCAGCCCCTCCCAATCGAACGTGATGCCGTGGCCCGGCCGCGTCGCCGCCTGTGCCATGCCGTTCTCCAGCACCAGCGGATGTTCGATGTAGCGGTCGAGGCCGAAGCCGTGGGCTTCGAGGAAGGAGCGGTTGGGGCAGGCGGCAAGCAGGTGCACGGTGACGTCATGCGCGCCGTGGCTGGTCACCGGCAGGTTGAACGCCTCGGCCAGCCGCGCGATCTTCATGAACGCGCTGACGCCGCCGCAATTGGTGACGTCGGGCTCGGGATAGGACACCGCGCCGGCGGTGATGTAGTTCTTGAAATCCCACAGCGAGCGCAGGTTCTCGCCCGCCGCGATCGGCACCCCGCCGGCGGTGAGAATGCGCGCGTGGCCCGCAATGTCGTCGGGAATGGTCGGCTCCTCCAGCCAGGTGAGGTCGAACGGCTGCAACGCGCGCGCCGCGCGGATCGCCTCTTCCACCGTCCACTTCATGTTGGCATCGGCCATCAGCGGAAAGCCGTCGCCGAGATGATTGCGCATCGCCTTGACG
This sequence comes from Bradyrhizobium sp. ORS 375, assembly GCF_000239775.1. GTDB lineage: Bacteria > Pseudomonadota > Alphaproteobacteria > Rhizobiales > Xanthobacteraceae > Bradyrhizobium. The sequence goes on along the minus strand of NZ_CAFI01000106.1, from coordinate 3,500 downwards.
CGCGCGACGTCCGCGCCGAGATCGGGTCGCCCCACCTTCATCTTGATGGCGCGAAAGCCGCGCGCGAGGTTGTCGTCGGTCTGCTTCAGCAGCGCGTCCACCGAGAGATCGAGGTCGATGCCGCCGGCATAGCACGGCACGCTTCTGTCGAAGCCGCCGAGCAGGCGGAACAGCGGCAGGCCGGCCCGCCGTGCCTTCAGATCCCACAGCGCGATGTCGAGCGCTGACAGCGCCAGCACCACCGGTCCGCCGCGCCCGCCATAATGCAGGCCCCACCACACGCGGTGCCAGATCGCCTCGGTGTCGTCGGCCTCGTGACCCGCGACGAGATCAGGGATCTCGCGCCTGCAGATGTCGGCAACGGCATAGCCGTTGCGGCCCACCGTGTAGGTGTAGCCTGTCCCCTCGGCGCCGTCGGCATCGCGCACGCGGCAGGTGATCAGCTCGAACGCCGTCATCTCGCCATGCGTGCTGTCGGTCAGCGTGACGCTGAGCGGAATGCGGTAGAGGCCGGTCTCGATCGCGGCGATCTTTGCCATGGCGCGGTTCCTTCCCTGGATTTTTCATGAAGGTTATGCTGCAGCTGTGGCGAGGGCAATTGCGGACGGCGCATGGCGGACGAGAGGGCTTGGAGATCGATCTGCGTGATCCCGGGACGCGGTGAGCGTGCATGACGGGCGATCGCGACATCCTGGCCCTCAGTGACCTCGATGGCTCCGACATCCTGGGCATGCTGATGCGCGCGCAGGAACTCGCGGTCTGCTGGCAGGCGCGCGCCATGCCGCAAGCGCTCGCGGGCCGGCGCATCGCCCTCGTGGTCGACGATGGCGGCTGGCGCAACACCACCGCTTTCGATCTCGGCGTGCAGGCGATGGGCGGCCTCTGCGTGCACGCGCCGATCCGTCTCAACGGGACCGAGGCGGTCGAGGATCTCGCCGCCTATCTCGACAACTGGTTCGATGCGATGGTCTGCCGCACGCCGGAGCTCGAGATGCTCTATGCCTTGGCCCACTGGGCGCAGTCGCCGGTCGTCAATGCGCGCACGCGGCAGAATCATCCCTGCGAGACGCTCGGCGACCTCGCCTTCCTGTGGCATCGCCGCGGCGCGATCGAGGGACTGAAGATCGCCGTGGTGGCGCCGGCCGCAAACATCCTGGGCTCGTGGATCGAGGCCGCGCAGGTGCTTCCGATCGATGTCGTTCAGGTCTATCCGGCGCGCTGGCATGCGCAGGGCGAGTCGCCCAGCTTTCATGTCACGACCGATCTCGCCGCCTTGCAGGACACCGATGTCATCATCACGGATTGCTGGCCCAGGGATGAGGAGGCGAGCGTCCTTCAGGACTATCAGATTACGGCCGCGCTGTTGGATGGCCTTCGGCCGGATCTGGAGTTCCTGCCTTGCCCGCCCGTGACGCGGGGGCAGGAGGTCTCCGACGACGCGATGCGCCATCGCGCCTGTCGCGCGGCGCAGTCGAAGGCGTTCTTGTTGCACGCGCAGAATGCCATGCTCGAATGGGTGTTCGGCAGGCCCTGATGCAGAGGCGGAAGCGTCCTGCAGGGGGGTGATACGACGATCGGAGGCATCAGCGTTTACGGCGCGTCCGGCCGGGCGCTATGTTCGGTCATGTCCCAGGTTCACTCAGTCCTGCTCGACCTCGACGGCACCCTGATCGATTCGCGCTCCGGCATTGCCGCGAGCGCGCTGGCGGCGTTGCGGTCGCTCGGTCATGCGCCTGGCCCCACACTCGATATCACGCCCTTCATCGGTCCGCCGTTGCAGGACATGATGCGCATGCTGCTGCTGGCCCATGGCGACCGTGTTGGCGACGACCGTGTCGACGAAGCCGTTCTGGCCTATCGCCAGCACTATGGTGAAATCGGCCTGTTCGACTGCGCGCTCTATCCCGGCGTCCGCGAGGCGCTGCAGGAGATGCATCGCGCCGGTTTGCGGATCTATCTCGCGACCTCGAAGCGCGAGCTGTTCGCGCGGCGCATCCTCGAACATCTCGATCTGGCTTCGTACTTCCAAGCCATTCATGGCTCGGTGCCCTCAGGCGAGCTCGATCACAAGCCCGAGCTGCTCTCGCATATTCTCATGGAACGGAATATCGCCGGCGCCCATGGCGTGATGGTCGGCGACCGCCATCATGACGTCGCCGGCGCGCACGCCGTGGGCATGCGCAGCCTCGGCGTGCTCTGGGGTTATGGCAGCCGGGAGGAGCTGGAAGCCGCCGGTGCAGGCCGTCTGGTGGAGACCCCCTCCGATCTGGCACGAGCTGTGATGACGATGTTGGAGAGATAGCAGGCCTGCCCCGTGCGCTGCCAAATCTTGCACCGGAACCGGAAAGCCGCGATGATCCGGGCAAGGACTCTCAGGGCAGGAATACCACGCAGATGGAATTCGATGACGTCATCCTCGGCCGCCGCAGCATTCGGGGCTACAAGCCCGATCCCGTGCCAAGGGCGCTGATCGAGGAAATCCTCACGCTGGCGATGCGCGCGCCATCATCGATGAACACCCAGCCGTGGAATTTCTACGTGATCACCGGCGAGCCGCTCAATCGCATCCGCGCCGGCAACACGGAGCGCATGCTCGCGGGCGTGCCGCAGTCGCGCGAGTTTCGCATCGGCCAGCCGTTCGACGGCCAGCACCGCGAGCGCCAGATCGGCGTCGCCAAGCAATTGTTTTCCGCCATGGGCATCGCGCGCGACGACAAGGAGAAGCGCCAGGACTGGGTGCTGCGCGGCTTCCGCCAGTTCGACGCCCCGGTCTGCATCATCGTGACCTACGACCGCGTGCTCGCCGGCAGCGACGATACGCCGTTCGATTGCGGCGCTGTCACCACGGCGCTGGTCAACGCCGCCTGGTCGCGCGGCCTCGGCGCCGTCATCAACAGCCAGGGCATCATGCAATCGCCCGTCGTCCGCGAGCACGCCGGCATCGCCGACGATCAGGTCATCATGAAGAGCATCGCGCTCGGCTGGCCCGATCATGACTTCCCGGCAAATGCCGTGGTGTCCGAGCGGAAATCGGTGAAGGACGCGACGGTGTTCGTGGGCTTCGAGGATTAGTTCAGGCGCGCGAACCGTAGGGTGGGCAAAGCAGCCGCCAAAGGCGGCAGCGTGCCCACCGTCTGACGGCGCATTCCGTAGCAAGACGGTGGGCACGGCGCCACTACGAACTCGTCCTTTGGATAGAGCGCGGCTCGCCTTCGCCTACCTACGGAGCGAACGTGACCTCACGACCTCCGGGACGTGCGAAGGCGAGTGCGCCGTCCATGACGGGGGGCCTCCTGCAATGCGCAGCTTTCGGACGAATGACAGTCTCGCGATCCCCGAGGTGCATCGGATTTGCAGAATTTAGCCATTGCTATTTTCCAGAAATCATGATCTATTCTCGCACATCCCGACCTCATGCAGAGGGACGTACGCGTCGTCACGATACGTAGAGGCGGGGAGCGGTGGCCGCGGGTCTGTCAGGTGCTGATGCGCTGGACGAT
>NZ_CAFI01000107.1 GCF_000239775.1 Bradyrhizobium sp. ORS 375 | reverse complement strand
GAATGCAGGCGGCAGGTACCACAGGTTCAGCCGGTCAACCGGCATTCCCTGCGCGGCGGTCTTAACGCTTCCTTCGCGCTCTCCCCGGGGACCGGCTGATTGACCCCGTCGTCCGCGCGAGGGCAAACGCCCTCGACACGGCCTTGACCTCGGCACCGGGAGGCCAGGACCACACGACTTCGCGTCCGTGATGTGTCGTTCGTCCGCACGTGCAAGCACATGCTGCGACATCCCACGGCCACCGCATCCCCGCCTCACGTGTCGTGACGATCGCGCGCAACGTCCCTCTCATCGAGGCGGGATGCGCGCATCATGCATGATTTCTGGAAAAAGGAAATCGATTTCTTTTCCTTGCGCAGCGAACGTGATACCGGATTGATCCGGCGAGCGAATTCCTACTTGCCTCCGACGCCGTTTTAGCGCCGCAGGCGGCCGAACCCGGTAGCGGATGAGAAACAACCATCATTTGATTTGCCCGACGTGCACGCCTGGCGGCGGCTCACATGTTGACCAGCGAAGCCCGCACCGTGCCGTGACCTCTGATCGCAGCCGGCAATCCGCCCGCCTGCTTCGCAGGTCAATCGATAATGCCCGGCCCGTCAGCTCCTGCGCGCGCGATGCTTTCCCTCATCCGGCTCAGCACCTCCGGCGAGTGTCCCCGCCAACTGACGACCTCGGCAAGGATGCGCAGCGGCGCGCGCGATCGAAACGACCGCGTCGGATTGCCGGGGAATTTCTTGTCTGTCACGTTCGGATCATCGACAATCGGGCCGGTAGGCTCGACGACGTAGATGCGCTCCCCTGCGTCGCCCGCGGCCAGCTCGGCGCCCCAGATCGCCGCATCCAGCGTCGCCGTGAAGTAGACCCAAGACAGCGGCTGCGCCTCGGTGAAGTTGGAGGGATAGCCGACGGCGATCAGATCACCTGGCTTCAGATCGGCGCGAGTGCCGTGAAAGAAGGATTGAGCAAACACGGTTGCAACGTGTGACATCAATGACCTCGGATGGAGTCCGACCGGGGCGAGCCTAGCCCTGACCGCGGATACGGACATGCGCGTAGCGGGGATCGCAGTTTGTGATGCGGCGTGTCGTCATCTAGCTCGCCCACCAGCGCCGCGTCGCGTGGCAGGTCTCCAGCGCCCGCTGATAGCCGGCACGGGCTCGTAGCCGGGTCATGTAGGCCTGCACTGGATGGTCGAGCGCGACGCCGACGTTCTTTCGCGCCATTTCTAGCGCGTAGCCGACGGAGATGTCCGCTGCGGTGAATGCATCGCCGGCCATGTAGGGTCCGCGCTCCAGTTGTCGCGTCACCAGCGTCATTCTGGTCGTGAACACGCTCATCGCCTGACGCGCGCTCCAATTGTCGCGCTCGCTCTGCGGCGCCAGTTGCCGGGCTCCCGATACGAAATAAAGCGAAGCGGCGAGGCCGGCCTCGCCCAGGTGAAGAAACTGCTGATAGGCCGGAAATCTCGCATCCTGAGCTGCCGGCGCCAGCGCCGCCGGCCCGTACCGCGCCAGGATGTACTCCATGATGGCGATTGACTCGACTATCGTGACATCGCCGTCCTGCACCGCGGGGATGAAGCCGGCGGGATTGATCGCGAGGAACTCAGCGTCGTTGGCGACCCCGGCGAGGAGATCCACGTCCCTGAGCCGGTATGGCAGTTCCATCTCCTCCAGCAGCCAGACAACCCGGAAGCCCCTGCCCTCTCCGTACACTGTGATCATGACTCGCTTTGACCTCTCTTGTCCGCTTCCGAGGACGAGGCTCGCTCGGCCAGCCCGACATCGCGGCGGGATTTCTTGGCAGCTCTTCGGGCGGTACGTCGATGTTGCGAAGCACTGTTCGCGATCCGCAGGCTCACCAGAGGAACACACGTCCGAATGTCGAGTTGTGGCGTGGATATCGGACACCTCAGATGCTGCAAGACCTCGAAGCCAGAACCATTGCCAAAGTCACCGCGCGCCTCGTTCCGTTTCTGGTCGTCTGCTATTTCGTCGCCTATCTCGACCGGGTGAACGTCGGCTTCGCCGCACTCACCATGAACGCGGACCTCGGCCTGTCACAGACGGCGTTCGGCTTCGGCGCGGGCATCTTCTTCATCGCCTATTTCATCTTCGAAGTGCCGTCCAACCTGCTGCTGGAGCGTCTCGGCGCGCGCACATGGATTGCGCGGATCATGCTGAGCTGGGGTGTCCTTTCCGGGCTGATGGCCTGCCTTCCCTGGATCTCCCGGGTGACCGGGCTCGGCAATGAATACAGCTTCTATCTGCTGCGTGTCTTGCTCGGCATCGCGGAGGCCGGCTTTTTTCCCGGAATCATCTTCTATCTGACGCTCTGGTTTCCGGCGGAGTACCGCGCGCGGATCATCGGCTATTTCATGGCCGCGATCCCGCTGTCGACCGTGATCGGCGCGCCGATCTCCGGCCTGCTGCTGTACCTGCACGGCGGCCTCGGCCTGACCGGCTGGCAATGGCTGTTTCTCATCGAAGCGATCCCCGCCATCATCCTCGCGGTCGTCGTGTTCTTCTACCTGACGGACCGCCCCGAAGACGCCGGCTGGCTGGCGCGGGACGAACAGGACTGGCTCACGCGCCGCCTCGTGGTGGAGCGCCGGCAGCGCGAGGCGGTGCGCTCATACACGGTCTCCGAAGTGCTGTTCGATCGCCGCGTCATCGCGCTCAGCCTGATCTATTTCGGCGCGGTCGCGACAAACTACGGCCTGAGCTTCTTCCTGCCGCAGATCGTCAAGGCGTTCGGGCTCAACACCTTCCTGACGACGGTCGTCTCCGCGGCGCCCTATCTGGTCGGCGTGATCGGCATGGTCTGGTGGGGCCGGCGCTCGGATCAGGAGGCGGAGCGCACCTATCATGCGGCGATCCCGCTGTTCATTGCGTCCGCCGGCCTCGTCCTGGCCGTGCTGTTTGCCGATCCGACCCTGAAGATGCTCGCGTTCTGCATTGCAGGATTCGGCATCTTCGCCTGCCTGCCCGTGTTCTGGACCTTGCCGACCGCTTTCCTGTCAGGTGCCGCAGCCGCCGCGGGAATCGCAGTCATCAACTCGATCGGAAATCTCGCGGGGTTTGCCGGTCCGTTCGCGATGGGCTGGCTGAGGGATCATACCGGCAGCTATACCGCAGGCCTGTTGCTGCTCGCCGGACTCGGCATCATCGCGATGGGCATCGTTCTTGCGATCGGCCACGACACCGCGCTCGAACGCGCGCCCGCCTCGCCGTCGGAGTAAGTGCGAAGCTTGCCGCAACTCTCGCCGCCAGACAAATTCGAAAGATGAGTTCTAGACGACGTCCTTCAGGCAACCTTTCTCGGCGCGGACGGAGCAACCTCTCCCCGCCCTTTGCGGGGAGAGATCGGATTGCGTAGCAATCCGGGTGAGGGGCATGGCAGGGACGAAGCTCAGAGCACGGTCCATCGGACCGGCACTACCCGTTCGCTTCGCAAGACAACTATCGCTGTCGTTAGCCGAACAAGAAAATGTAGCAAGGAAGCTGCACTTCCCGTGTGGCTGCCCCTCACCCCGACCCTCTCCCCGTGAAGAACGGGGAGAGGGAGCGCATCGCGCCCGGGGCTATTACACTGACGACGTTCGAGCACGCCGACCTCAGTTCGCCGCAACGACCTCGCGGTCCGTCATCCAGCCCAGTCCATCCACCGTCGCTGCCCGCGGCTTGTACTCGCAGCCGATCCAGCCAGCATAGCCGATCGCATCGAGGTGGCGGAACAGGAAGGCGTAGTTGATCTCGCCGGTGCCGGGCTCGTGGCGGCCGGGATTGTCGGCGAGCTGGATGTGAGCGATGCGGGCGAGGTGCTTCTGCATCGTGCGCGCGAGGTCGCCTTCCATGCTCTGCATGTGGTAGATGTCGTACTGAACGAACAGATTGTCCGACTCGACGTCCGAGATCAGCTGCACCGCCTGGGCGGTGCGGCTCAAGAAGAAGCCGGGAATGTCGAGCGTGTTGATCGGCTCGATCAGCAGCTTGATCCCCTGCGCCTTCAGCGCGGTCGCGGCGAAGCGCAGGTTGCGCACCAGCACCTGGTTAAGCTCGCGCGGGTCGGAATCGTCGGGCGCGATGCCGACGAGACAGTTGAGCTGGCGGCAGTCGAGCGCGCGGGCATATTCGATCGCGCGACGGACGCCGTCGCGGAAGTCATCGACGCGGTCCGGCAGGATGGCGATGCCGCGCTCGCCGGCGGCCCAGTTGCCGGCCGGCAGATTGTGCAGCACCTGGGTCAGTCCGTGGCGCGCGAGCTGCTCGCGCAGCTCGGCCTTGTCGAAATCATAGGGAAACAGATACTCGACACCGCTGAAGCCGGCCGCCTTGGCGGCGGCGAAGCGCTCCAGGAACGGCAGCTCGTTGAACAGCATCGTCAGATTGGCGGCAAAGCGCGGCATGGCATGGTCCCCGATTGAGAGCGATGACGGCGGTCAGGCCGGCTGCAGCGTGCGCGCCGGCTCGGCCGGCGTCTCGTCCACCGGCAGATCGAGCACCTCCTCGAACTCGACGACATTGTCGATCTCCGTGCCCATCGCGATGTTGGTGACGCGCTCCAGCACGAACTCGACCACGACAGGTACCTGATATTCCGCCATCCACTCGCGCGCGGTCGCGAACGCCGCCTGCGCCTGCCGCGGATCGGTGACGCGGATCGCCTTGCAGCCGAGGCCCTGCGCAACCGCGACGTGGTCGACGCCATAGCCGCCGACCTCCGGCGCATTGATGTTCTCGAACGACAGCTGCACCTGATAGTCCATCGAGAAGCCGCGCTGCGCCTGCCGGATCAGGCCGAGATAGGCGTTGTTCACGACGACGTGGATGTAGGGCAGATTGAACTGGGCGCCGACCGCGAGCTCCTCGATCAGGAACTGGAAGTCGTAGTCGCCGGACAGCGCGACGATCTCGCGCCTGGGATCGGCGGCGCGGACGCCGAGCGCGGCCGGCAGGGTCCAGCCGAGCGGGCCCGCCTGCCCCGCATTGATCCAGTGGCGCGGATGGTTGACGCTGAGGAACTGGGCGCCGCCGATCTGCGACAGGCCGATGACGCTGACATAGCAGGTGTCGCGGCCGAACGCCTTGTTCATCTCGTGATAGACACGCTGCGGCTTGATCGGCACCTGGTCGAAATCGCTGCGCCGGCGCATCGTGCGCTTGCGATCTTGGCAGGCGGCAGGCCATGCCTGACGCTCGCGCAAGCGGCCCGCCTTGCGCCATTCGCGCGCGACGGTGATGAACAGCTCCAGCGCGGCCTTGGCGTCGGAGACGATGCCGAGCTCGGGATTGAAGACGCGGCCGATCTGGGTCGGCTCGATGTCGACATGCACGAAGCTGCGGCCCTTGGTGTAGGTCTCGAGCGAGCCGGTGTGGCGGTTGGCCCAGCGGTTGCCGATGCCGAGCACGAAATCGGACTCCAGGAAGTTGGCGTTACCATAGCGATGGCTGGTCTGCAGGCCGACCATGCCGGCCATCAGCACGTGATCGTCGGGTATGGCGCCCCACCCCATCAGGGTCGGCACGACCGGCACGTTGACGATCTCGGCAAAGGTGACGAGGAGGTCGCTGGCATCGGCGTTGATGATGCCGCCGCCCGCGACGATCAGCGGGCGCTCGGCGGCATTGAGCATCTCCAGCGCCTTCTCGACCTGCTTGCGTGTGGCCGCGGGCTTGTAGACCGGCAGCGGCGCGTAGGTCTCGTCGTCGAACTCGATCTCGGCGAGCTGCACATCGAGCGGCAGGTCGATCAGCACGGGACCCGGTCGGCCCGAGCGCATGATGTGGAAGGCCTGGCTGAACACGCGCGGCACGAGGCCGGGCTCGCGCACCGTCACCGCCCATTTGGTCACGGGCTTGGCGATCTGCTCGATGTCGACGGCCTGGAAATCCTCCTTGTAGAGCCGGGCGCGCGGCGCCTGGCCGGTGATGCAGAGGATCGGAATGGAGTCCGCGATCGCCGAATAGAGGCCGGTGATCATGTCGGTGCCGGCCGGGCCTGATGTGCCGATGCACACGCCGATATTGCCGGCCTTGGCGCGGGTGTAGCCCTCGGCCATGTGCGAGGCGCCCTCGACATGGCGGGCAAGAATGTGGCGGATCGAGCCGCGCCGTTGCAGTGCCGAATAGAGCGGATTGATCGCCGCACCGGGAACGCCAAAGGCGCAGGTGACGCCTTCCTTCTCCAAGATTCGCACCGCAGCATCGATCGCCCGCATCTTCGCCATCTCGCGCCTCCCTCTGGTTGATGCGCAAGGATTGCTGCTGTGGGCTGCGATCTCAATTCAGTCGTCGATTTTTCCCACGATGCGGCACGCTCGGCAAAAGGTCGGGCGCTTCAGTTAGTTAGGACAGAGAACGGCTGACACGTCCTAACAACATGCTATTCGAACAGCGGCGCGAGCTCCATCTGCGGCACCAGCACCAGGCCCTTGTCCGTGATACGAATTTCCGGAATGACCGATAGAGGAATCAAATTGAAGCCCATGTAGGGAATGGTGCAGCCGGCCTCGGCCCATTCTGTCTTCAGGAGCTTCACCTCGTCCGCGACCTCGGTGACGCGCTTGTCCGACAGCAGTCCCGCAATCGGCAGCGGAACCATCGCACGCACCTTGCCATCAGCGACGACGCAGACACCGCCCTGCTCCGCGCCGATCGCGGCGACGGCGACTTGCATGTCTGCCTCGTTGGTGCCGGCAACGATGATGTTGTGGCTGTCATGGCCGACGCTGGAGGCGACAGCCCCGCGCTTGAGGCCAAAATCCTTCAACAGGCCATGCGCGACATTGCCAGCCGACTTGCCGTGACGCTCGATGACGGCGACGAAGCAGAGGCCGTGACGCGCGAGCAGCGTCTGCCAGTCGTTGGCCGGCTCGATCGCGACCTTCTCGTGGAGCAGCGTGATGCCCGGCAGCGCGGTCTTGATCGCATTGACGGTGCAGGCTTTGGTGGGCAGTTCCGGCGTCAAGGTCATCTGCGCCGGCAGCTTCACCGTGGCGTAGGCCGGCTTCGGATACTGATAACGCTGCGACAGCGCCTGATCGAGAAGCGCGGTGATCTTCCCCTTGTCGACCACGAGCTCGCCGCCATACCAGGTCGATTGCGGCTTCAAGCCGTCGTCGAGCAGCACCAGGTCGGCGCGGCGACCGCCGCCAAGGCCGCCGATCTCGCCGTCCATCGCGAAGCGCGTCGCGCCGTGCAGCGAACCCATCGACCACGCCTGCTCCGGCGACATGCCCGCTTTCACCGCCTCGCGCACCACCCAGTCCAGCCCGAACAACATCAGATCGTCGGCATCCCGATCGTCGGTGCAGACAGCGGTGCGCTTGTGTGAGGCGCCGAGCTCGGTGATGGTGCGGATCGCCTGCGGCAGGCTGTGCCACGGCGTCGTCGGCGGACCACCGCGCAGAAAGATCCAGACGCCGGCATCGAGCAGGTCGTCGGCAATGTCGCGGTCGATCGCCTCATGCGTGTCGGTGACGCCGCTCGCGGCATAGGCGGCGACGAACTCGCGGCCATAGACATGGCCCGACACCGGCCGCCCACGCTGCAGCGCGGCTGCGAGAATGGCGTGGCTGCGTTCGTCGCCCATGCAGACCGGCACGAAATCCATCTTCTCGCCGAGCGCCACCGCCTCCGGCCAGCGGTCGAACAGGCCGGCGATCTTGTCCGGCGTGAGATCGCCGCCCGCGGTCTCCAGCGCGGCCGATGTGGCCGGCACCGTCGAGGGCACGGTGAGGAAGATCGACAGCGGCGCCTGCCGCGCATCCTCCAACATCGCCTCGACGCCGGCTGTGTCCATCACGTTGCCGATCTCGTGGCTGTCGCAGAAGATCGTGGTGGTGCCGTTGAGCAGCGCGGCCTCGGCATAGGCGCAGGCCGTCACCATCGAGGATTCGATGTGGATGTGCGGATCGACCAGCCCCGGCGCGATGATGCCGCCGGCGGCGTCATGGATCGCGAAGCCACCGGGTAGCGCCTTGTGCGCGCCCGCCAGCTTCACCGCGGCCACGCGTCCGCCTGTGATCCACAGCTCGCGGTTCGGCAGGATGCGCTCCGAATAGGTCGAGAGTACCCGCGCCCCGGTGATGACGAGATCTGGCGCGACGCGGCCGGAAGCGACGTCGGCGAGGCGGCGGGTCATGCTGTGCAGAGGGGCAACCGAGAAGCGGGTGAGTTTGGACATGGCACAACTCGCTGGACGTGTTCGGGATCAGACACGATCGTTGCGCGCGATCCCGGCGACGGCAAGCCCAAATAGGTCGGCGGGCTTGATTACGGCTTGGGCAGCGAAGGTGGCAAGCTCGGTCGCCCGCAGGCGCAAGACGATCACAAGGATCAACCTGCAGAATTCTCCCTCAGGTTGATGGAGATCAACGCGACACTTCGGAAGCCGGTCTTAGTTTTCGAGCACCAGAGCGCGTTCGGCGACCGCTCCGGACGTGCGCCTGCAGAGGAGGCGTCCATGCGCAACACCATCTTGATCCTGGCCTGTTCCATTCTCGCCGCGAGCGCCACAGCGTCCGCGGCGCGCGCCGACATGATCGCGCATTATGAATGCGCGGTGATCGGCTTCCCCTTTCCCGAGCCGGTCGGCGATCGTCCCGATCACAACCTGCTGACCGTCGAATACTCCTGCCTCGGCACGGACGGCGTGCTGAAGGGCGCCGTGTACACGGCCTCGAACACGGTCGAGTGGGATGGTGCCAAAGGAACGTTCTTGATCGGCGGCGGCGTCCACCGCATCCCCGGCGGACGCGCGGTGACGCAGGCGACCGAAGGGACCGCATCGCCGGTGATGCGGGACGGCAAGCCGGTCGGCAACGAGACCTCCGGAAAAGGCATCATCAAGTTCGCATCGGGCTCGCTGGCGGCCTTAGCCGGCAAGACAGTCCATTTCGTCACCAAGCCAATCAGCCCGATCCGCTTCACCATCGATTTTACCGACTGACCTGACGCGGGTCTCGCTCGGACCTTCATTGCGACGCGTAGACCGGCCATACCGGGAGCGGCGGTTTCCACTTGTCGGCCACCCGAAACTGCGTCGATCTCGCGCGCATCTGGTGGCTCTTGCTACATCACTCCGCAAGCTCAACGGCCGGCTTGGGCCCGCCGAGCGCCGCCGTCAGCTCCGCCGCGATGTCCCGCACCATACCCCCGACCACCGGCACCCGCTCCTCCGTCAGCCGGCTCGCCAGGCCCGAGATCGAGATTGCGGCCAGGGGCTCGCGGCAGGAATCGTGGACGACGGCGGCGATGCAGCGCAGGCCCAACCTCGCCTCCTCGTCGTCGACGGCGTAGCCCTGGCGGCGGATGGTCTCGAGTTCGCGGAACAGGTCGCTGGCGCGGATGATGGATTTCTCGGTCAGGCGCGGCATGCCCTGTCGGTGGATGATGCCGTTGACGTCGTCGTCCGAATAGGTCGCGAGCACCGCCTTGCCCATGCCGGAGGCGACCATCGACAGGCGGCCGCCGACTTTTGTGAGCGAGCGCATGATCTCGCGGCTGTCGAGCCGCAGCAGCACCATCAAGGATTCGTCGTCGACGACGGCGAGGTTCGCGGTCTCGCGCGACTGGTCGCGGAGCCGCCGCAGATAGGGAATCGCGAGCGCGACGAAGTTGCGCCGCCGGGTGAAGGTGGCGCCGACGGCAAAGCTCTGCGCGCCGACGTGCCATCTCGATTCCATGCGGTCGAACTGGACGAAGCGGCGCTTCTCGAGCGTCGTCAGCAGGCGATGCACGGTGGATGTGGAGAGCCCGGCACGGACCGCGAGATCGCTGAGGCGATAGCCTTCGTCGTCCTCGGCGAGAATTTCCAGGATCTGCAGCGCGCGGCCGACGGATTGCACGCCGCCGTCGCGGGGCTCGGCCGCGGCATCCGGGCGTGGCTCGATCGTCTTGCGACGGATCACGTGGCGCCTCTCTGCGCGGCCATGACAGGCGGCGTCGTTGCAGGACGGACGGATCTTGCTTCGTCACGGTACACAAGAAAGTGCCGCCCCGGCGAGAGCCGGAGCGGCATTCGCGTCACTATGACTTAGAGCAGGCCCGCGCCGCGCGCCCACTTGTACTTGGCGCCGAGCACCTCGACCGGCAGCTCGGTCGAATAGGCGTAGGCCGGGATGCCGTTCTGGTAGAGATATTCGGCGGCTTCCTCGACCTCGACGTCGCCGGCGAGCGAGGCGACCATCGGCTTCACGAAGCCCTTGGCCTCCATCTCCTTCTTCACCTCGACCATGTTGCGCGCGAACACCATCGGCGGGGTCACGATCGTGTGCCAGTAGCCGAGGATCAGCGCGTGGATGCGCTCGTCCGACAGGCCGAGCTTGACCGTGTTCACGTAAGTGATCGGCGGCTCGCCGCCGGTGATGTCGACCGGGTTGCCGGCGGCACCGAACGGCGGGATGAACTTGCGGAACGCGGCATCGAGATCCGGCGGCATCGTCATCAGCGACAGGCCGTTGTCGACGACGGCGTCGGACAAGAGCACGCCCGAACCGCCGGCACCGGTGATGATGAGGACGTTCTCGCCCTTCGGCGTCGGCAGCACCGGCACGCCGCGGGCGAATTCGAGCAACTGGCGCAGCGAGCGGGCGCGGATGACGCCGGACTGCTTCAGCACGTCCTCATAGATCTTGTCGTTGCCGGCGAGCGCGCCGGTGTGCGACGAGGCGGCCTTCGCGCCAGCAGACGTGCGGCCGGCCTTGAGCACGATGACCGGCTTCTTCTTGGAGACGCGCTTGGCGGCTTCCGCAAAGGCGCGGCCGTCCTTGAGGTCCTCGCAGTGCTGCGCGATCAGGTTCGTGTTCGGGTCCTGCTCGAAGAAGGCAAGCAGATCGTCCTCGTCGATATCCGACTTGTTGCCGAGGCCGACGATCGCCGACACGCCCATCTTGGCCGAGCGCGAGAAGCCGATGATGGCCATGCCGATGCCGCCCGACTGCGACGACAGCGCCGCGTGGCCCTTCACGTCATAGGCCGTGCAGAAGGTCGCGCAGAGATTGGCCGGCGTGTAGTAGAAGCCGTAGATGTTCGGCCCCATCAGGCGGACGTTGTACTTCTTGCCGATCTCGACGATCTCGGCCTGCAGCTCCGGCTCGTTGGCCTCCGCAAAGCCCGACGGGATCAGCACCGCACCGGGGATCTGCTTCTCGCCGCATTCGGTCAGCGCGCCCGCGACGAACTTGGCGGGGATCGCGAACACCGCCGTGTCGATCACGCCCGGCACGTCCTTGACGCTCTTATAGGCCTTGTAGCCGAGGATCTCGGAGGCCTTCGGGTGGATCGGATAGATCTGGCCCTTGTAGCCGCCGTTGATCAGGTTCTTCATCACCGAGTTGCCGATCTTGCCGTCCTCGGCGGAGGCGCCGATCACGGCGACCGCCTGGGGCTTCATGATGCGGTTCATCGCGGTGACGATTTCCTCGTTCGAGCGCGGCGCCGGACGGGGCTTGTAGTCGAAATCGACGACGATGCGGACGTCGGCCGCGATCGCGCCATTCTTCGTGGCGAACACCGGGTTGAGGTCGAGCTCGACGATCTCGGGGAAATCGCTGACCAGCTTCGAGACCTTGACGATGACGTCGGCCAGCGCCTCGCGGCTGACGGCGTCGCCGCCGCGCACGCCCTTCAACATTTCGTGCGCCTGGATGCCGTCGAGCATCGACAGAGCATCGTCCCTCGTCGCAGGGGCGAGACGGAATGTCACATCCTTCAGCACCTCGACCAGGACGCCGCCGAGGCCGAAGGCCACCAGCTTGCCGAACGAGCCGTCGGTGATGGAGCCGACGATCACCTCGGTACCGCCGGTCAGCATCTGCTGCACCTGGATGCCTTCGATCTTGGCGTCGGCCTTGTACTTCTTCGCATTCGCGAGAATGGTCTCGTACGCCTTCTGCGCATCGTCAGCCGTCTTGACGCCGACGATGACGCCGCCCGCTTCCGTCTTGTGCAGGATGTCCGGCGAGACGATCTTCATCACCACCGGGAAACCCATGTCGCCGGCGAGCTTCGCAGCCTCGGCGGCCGACTTCGCCAATCCCTCTTTCGGCACCGGAATCCCGTAGGCGTCGCAGACGATCTTGCCTTCGGGCGCAGTCAGGCTGGTGCGTTTATCCGCCTTCACACGATCGAGCACGTCTCGGATCGTCGCCTTGGCGTTCGGGATGGCGTCAGACATTGGGGCTTCCTCCTGGGGATTGCTGCTGGTTTATGGCATTTGGTATGCCAGAAGCAAACTTTGTCAAGCGCATCGAAGATGTGGAAACGCGGAAAAATCGCTCACCTTGACAGTCTGGCATCTGGCATGCCAAAAATATTGGACCCAAAATGCTGTACACAGTGATCTCCCAAGGAGAGGAGATCGGTCGTGTCGACAGAGAAAACGAACAAGGCATTGCCCATCATGGCCGAGGCTGACATCGCGATCGCTCGCATCGCCCCGGAGACGAGCTTCAAGAATAAGGCCTATGAGGCCTTGAAAGAAGCCATTCTGAAGATGGACATCTACGCCTCGCCCGAGCCGGTCATGCTCGACGAGCGCGCTCTTTCCGAACGCCTCGGTGTCAGCCGCACGCCGATCCGCGAAGCGATTGCGATGCTCGAGCAGGACGGCTTCGTGAAGACGGTGCCGCGCCGTGGCATCGTCGTGGTGCGCCGGACAAAGAGCGAGATCGTCGACATGATCCGCGCCTGGGCTGCGCTGGAGAGCATGGCGGCGCGGCTCATCACCACGATCGCGCGCAAGAAGGACATCACGGCGCTGCGCGACTACTTCAAGGATTTCGGCAAGGACCGCCCGCCGCAGGAGCACATCGAGGAATATTCGAAGGCGAACATCGCGTTTCATCAGGCGCTGATCTCGCTCTCGGAGTCTCCGGTGCTGGTCGACATGACCAACGACATTCTGCTCCATGTGCGCGGCTATCGCCAGCTCACGATCGGCCGCACCGACCGTATCGCGGCGTCCCTGCCCGAGCATCTCGCGATCATCGAGGCGCTGGAGGAGCGCAACACCGAGCTCGCCGAGAAGCGCGCCCGTGATCACACGCTGGGCCTCGCAACCTACGTCGAGACCCACGGCCAAGAGTTATTCAGCTAACCGTTCAAACAGAAGAAGACGCGGAATGCGCCTTCAGACGACCAGGGAGAGGCGCATGCCGCAGACAGCCATGAAGACCGAGGCGGATACCCACGAGGAGCTGACGGACGGCTTTCATCTCGTCATCGACGCGATGAAGCTGAACGGGATCGACACGATCTACAACGTTCCGGGGATTCCGATCACCGACCTCGGCCGCATGGCGCAGGCTGAAGGCATTCGCGTGCTCTCCTTCCGCCACGAGCAGAACGCCGGCTATGCCGCGGCGATCGCCGGCTTCCTGACCAAGAAGCCGGGCGTCTGCCTCACGGTGTCGGCGCCGGGTTTCCTCAACGGCCTCACGGCGCTGGCGCATGCCACGACCAACTGCTTTCCGATGATCCTGGTCTCGGGTTCGTCCGAGCGCGAGATCGTCGACCTGCAGCAGGGCGACTATGAAGAGATGGATCAGCTCGCGATCGCCAAGCCGCTGTGCAAGGCGGCGTTCCGCGTGCTGCACGCCCAGGACATCGGCATCGGCTTCGCCCGCGCCATCCGCGCCGCCGTGTCGGGCCGTCCCGGCGGCGTCTATCTCGATCTGCCGGCCAAGCTGTTCGGCCAGGTGATGAATGCGCAGGCAGGCCACGCCTCGCTGGTCAAGGTGATCGATCCGGCTCCGGCGCAGATCCCCTCCCCCGACTCCGTCAAGCGCGCGCTCGATCTGTTGAAGAACGCGAAACGTCCGCTGATCATCCTCGGCAAGGGCGCGGCCTATGCGCAGGCTGATGAAGCGATCAAGACTTTCGTCGAGAAGAGCGGCGTGCCGTTCCTGCCGATGAGCATGGCAAAGGGCCTGCTGCCCGATCTGCATCCGCAGTGCGCGGGCGCGGCGCGCTCGACGGTGCTGAAGGATTCCGACGTCGTCATGCTGATCGGCGCCCGCCTCAACTGGCTGCTGTCGCACGGCAAGGGCAAGAGCTGGGGTGATGCGCCGAAGAGGTTCATCCAGGTCGACATCGAGCCGAAGGAGATGGACTCCAACGTCGAGATCGCGGCCCCCGTGGTCGGCGACATCGGCTCGGTCGTCACGGCGTTCAGCGATGCGATGGGCAGCAGCTGGCCGAAGGCGCCGGTCGAGTGGCTGAGCGCGGTGCAGAAGAAGCGCGAGGACAACGTCGCCAAGATGGCGCCCCGGCTGATGAACAACAACTCGCCGATGGACTATCACGGCGCGCTCGGCGTGCTCCGCACCATCATCAAGGAGCGTCCCGACGCGATCCTCGTCAACGAAGGCGCCAACACGCTCGACCTCGCCCGCGGCGTGATCGACATGTACCAGCCGCGCAAGCGGCTCGACGTCGGCACCTGGGGCGTGATGGGCATCGGCATGGGCTCGGCGATCGCCGCGGCCGTCGAGACCGGCAAGCCGGTGCTGGCGATCGAGGGCGACTCGGCCTTCGGCTTCTCCGGCATGGAAGTCGAGACCATCTGCCGCTACAATCTGCCGATCTGCGTCGTCATCTTCAACAATGACGGCATCTATCGCGGCACCGACCAGAACTCCGCTGGGTCGGATCCGGCGACCACCGTGTTCGTCAAGGGCGCGCGCTACGACAAGATGATGGAGGCCTTCGGCGGCGTCGGCGTCAACGCGACGAGCCCCGACGAGTTGAAGCGCGCCGTCAACGAGGCGATGGATTCCGGCAAGCCGACCCTGATCAATGCCGTGATTGATCCCGCGGCGGGATCGGAGAGCGGCCGTATCGGCAACCTCAATCCGCAGAGCGTGCTGACCAAGAAGAAGTAGGGCTGATCGGACTGTGCCACGACCGAGAGCCATCCCTCTCGTCATTCCGGGGCGATGCGGAGCATCGAACCCGGAATCTCGAGATTCCGGGTTCAGCCCTGTCGGGCTGCCCCGGAAAGACGGGGGTGGACTGAGACATCAACTGCCCGCCGATGCGGGATGACCATTCGTACGGAGAGAGACACATGACCAAGGCGCTCGAGGGCGTTCGCATTCTCGACTTCACCCACGTCCAGTCCGGACCGACCTGCACGCAGCTGCTGGCCTGGTTCGGCGCCGACGTGATCAAGGTCGAGCGTCCGGGCGTGGGTGACATCACCCGCGGCCAGCTGCAGGACATTCCGAACGTGGACAGCCTCTATTTCACAATGCTGAACCACAACAAGCGGTCGATCACGCTCGACACCAAGAACCCGAAGGGCAAGGAAGTCCTCACCGAACTGATCAAGAAGTGCGACGTGCTGGTCGAGAATTTCGGCCCCGGCGTGCTCGATCGCATGGGCTTCCCCTGGGAGAAGATCCAGGCGATCAACCCGAAGATGATCGTCGCCTCGATCAAGGGCTTTGGCCCGGGCCCCTACGAGGACTGCAAGGTCTACGAGAACGTCGCGCAGTGCACCGGCGGCGCCGCCTCGACCACCGGCTTCCGTGACGGCCTGCCGCTGGTCACCGGCGCGCAGATCGGCGACTCCGGCACCGGTCTTCATTTGGCGCTCGGCATCGTCACCGCGCTCTATCAGCGCACCCACACCGGCCGTGGCCAGCGCGTCACGGCTGCGATGCAGGACGGCGTGCTCAACCTCTGCCGCGTCAAGCTGCGCGACCAGCAGCGGCTCGATCACGGCCCGCTGAAGGAATACAGCCAGTTCGGCGAGGGCGTGCCGTTCGGCGACGCCGTGCCGCGCGCCGGCAACGACTCGGGCGGTGGCCAGCCGGGCCGCATTCTGAAGTGCAAGGGCTGGGAGACCGACCCGAACGCCTACATCTACTTCATCACCCAGGCCCCGGTCTGGGAGAAGATCTGCGACGTCATTGGCGAGCCCTCGTGGAAGACCGATCCGAACTACGCCAAGCCCGCCGCCCGCCTGCCGCGCCTGAACGAGATCTTCGGCCGTATCGAGCAGTGGACCATGACCAAGACCAAGTTCGAGGCCATGGACATCCTCAACGAGTTCGACATCCCCTGCGGCCCCATTCTCTCGATGAAGGAGATCGCCGAGGACGAATCGCTGCGCAAGACCGGCACGCTGGTCGAGGTCGACCACCCGACCCGCGGCAAATATCTCTCGGTCGGCAACCCGATCAAGCTGTCGGACAGCCCGGCCGACGTCACCCGCTCGCCCCTGCTCGGCGAGCACACCGACGAGATCCTCCGCCAGGTCCTCGGCTTCAGCGACCACCAGGTCGCCGAGATCCACGACTCCGGCGCGCTCGATCCGCCGCGCAAGGAAGCTGCGGAGTAAGGCGGGATCTGGCGCCAGAGACGACGGGCGCAGCGCAATCGCCGCTGTACCTGCCTCCATCACCATCAAGCCGCCGGCATCAACCGGCGGCTTTTTCATTCTGATGCGTCCGGACTTGTTTCCGACCGCTGGACCGCTGCAGAGACCTTGGTCCGTTCAAAGGACGGCGATGCCGCGCGGGATCGGACATGATGAAACGGATGGTGTGCGTCTCCAACAGCCACAACCGCCCGCGAGGACACCACATACTTCTCCCCGCTCGTCATTCCGGGGCGCCCGCAGGGCGAGCCCGGAATCCATACGCATTGTCCGAGTTCGTGGCACGAACGGCCGCGCCGGAGGAGCGCCTCATGGCCAGTCGTGGTCATGGATTCCGGGCTCAGCCGCTGTGCGGCCGCCCCGGAATGACGAAGGGCTGGAACTCGGCTCGATCGATCAAGGCGCGAGATTGCCGATTTCGGATCCCGCCTGGCCGACGGCCGGGCGATCGGCAATTGACCGTAGCATAGCCCTGCTGGATATTGCGTCATCATGGACGAAAACGACCTGCTCGCGCGCTACGGTCTCACGCCGGCCGCGGACGATCTGCCCGAAATCCGCCGACTGATCGAAGCTGCGACTGCCGACACCAACCGCGACAGCAATGAGCCGTTAAAGCTCATGTGCATCCAGCTGTTCTCGGCCGGAATCGCAAGTGACGCCTTGCTAATCTACGAGGCCAAGATGTCGTCTTTCGACGCC
Organism: Bradyrhizobium sp. ORS 375; assembly: GCF_000239775.1. Lineage (GTDB taxonomy): Bacteria > Pseudomonadota > Alphaproteobacteria > Rhizobiales > Xanthobacteraceae > Bradyrhizobium. The sequence continues at coordinate 8,884 of NZ_CAFI01000107.1, read as the reverse complement.
GGGTGTTATATCGACATTCAACTTGTCTGCGGAGCTGGGCTCGAGGCCACGGAAGATTTTCTCCGTTCGAGCAGCGCCCCTGAAGCGCAGGAGCTTCTTGCCACACTGGACGATTGCAAGCGCGCAAGTGATTTTGACGGCTTTACGCCACAGCAGCATCTTGCTTTCTATCGGCGCTACTACGGGCTGGCCTCCTGAGACCTCCCCGTGTGATGGAAAGCTGTCGTCTGCTCAGCGCCTTTACAAACCGAACGGGATCACGCCAAATGGCTGGAGCTTTCGGGGTGAATGCAGAGGGAGCGCGGATCGTGATCACACGGACGGCACGACACCTGATTTTACGCCTGGTCGTAGCCGCGATGACCCCGACCGTTGGTCACGCCTTCGCGCAGGGCGCATTTCCAGCGCCGCTGCCCGGGCAGAGCGCCGCCCCTCCGCAGGTCGACAGCGCGCCGGCGGTTGCTGAAGGCGCTTCGGATGTCTGCAACGGATTTTTTCCCTTGCGCGTAGAGGCAGAGCGGCGCGGCCGGCTGATCAAGGCCGCCGCCGAGCGCCGCGCAACGCCGGAAGACGCCTGTGAACTCATTCGCAGTTTCTCTCAGGCCGAACTCAAAATGATCGAATATGTCGAAGCTCATTCGACAGATTGCAGAATTCCGCCTGATGTCGCGGGTATGCTCAAGGCTGGTCACAAGAAAACCGAGACCTTGCAGACCAGAGTCTGCACGATCGCGCAGTCGGGCAACCCAGGTCTGGGCGACGTGCTGGGGCCGCCCAAAAGAGAACCGGCTGGACCAGTTGGCGATTTCTGGATGCTTCGATAATACCCCATCAAGCTTGGCGTATCGCGAGGCATCGACGCCGAGTCCACCGAGCGTTTTTCAGGCGAGATATTCCACCGGCGTGTGATCCCCCTCCTCGAGTTCGGCATCGATGATCTGCGCGATCAGTGTCCAGTCCACAGTGACAGTGCACAAAACTTCGGATTGAAAATCAGCCGTCCTCACCGCGGTCATGCTCCGCGAAGGCGAAGCATCCAGTACTCCGCGGCACAAAATATTGAGCCGAGGTGTCACAGCGTACTGGATCGTCCGCTTTCCGCGGACGATGACAGCGGGGTTGACATGACCAATGTACCAAGGAGGTTGGAAACGGTCGTCTAGGTTGCCCGGGGCGTCTTGCAACTCTTCGCGGTTCGACGACTTACCTGCCGAAGATTCCACCCACCACGCGGTGCATCGCGCCGCCGATCGCGCCGATGGGACCTCCGGCGTTTCGCGAATGCCGCGTCCGGCCGCCACCGCGATGGCGGGCCTGGCGGTCGGATTTTGCAGCCTCCGCGGCTGCGGCCATCAGCAGCACCTTGTGCTGGGCGGCGTTGAGGAAGCCGGTCGCGGGGTAGCCGCGCTCCTCCTGCCAACGCGTGATCGCAGCGCGCGTCTGGTCGTCGAACGTCCCATTGGCCTTCGTGTCGAATCCGAGTCGGGTCAGCCCCCGTTGAACGGCGCGGCGCTTGGCCTTGGTCAGGCCGATCTGATTCTCGGTCTGCTGGCTGGTGTCCTCAGCGGCGGTCGCGGACTCGGCGGGTTCGGTCGCTGCACGAGGCGAACTGCTCAGGCCAGCGTTCGCGACACCAGCACTGGCGACGATCGCCAGGATGGACAATGCCAGGATCAAGGCGCGCATAGCCCTACCTTCGCCCTCAAATCTGCCAATGGGGCATTCGACCACGAGAGATACAGCGCGATGAACTCAACGAGCAATATCCGGCAATGCCACCCCGCTTCATTGCCGACCAACTGCGACCCGTGCAGCACAGTTCCATCGCCTCGGGAGGATTGTTACATCGCATTGCACCCGCGAATTGGGAGCGGCACACGCTGCGGGCCTGTCACGATGACCCCACGCGCAACACGATCTTCAATTCCTGATCCCTTACGCTCGACGGTTCGTCGCAGCGGCGCGCCAACCGCTTGGCGGCCGCGACACGTCACGACCGGCTCCCGGAGCACCGGGCGCTCAGCGTTTCGGGATGCGTCCGCGGATGTGGTCGAAGCCCTGCTTGATGGCGGCGAAGCGCGCCTCGATCATCGGCTCGAATTCGAGGTCGGTGAAGATATAGGGCCAGTCGTTCTCGACACCTTCGCGGACGAGCTCGCCGACATAGAGCGGATCGATGCCGTGCGACACACGCTCCCGGATCATGTTGATGTGCTCGGCAAGCGGGCCGGACGTCGGCTGCGGACGGGCCGGCTCCTCGAAGCGCTTCGGCACGTTGCGACGGGAGTCCATGATCTGCGTGCGGATGAAGCCGGGACACAGCACCGAGACGCCGATGCCGCGCGGCGCGAGCTCGCGCCGCAGGCCTTCCGACAAAGCGACGACGCCATACTTCGAGACATTGTAAGCGGTGCTCCCGCTTGAGATCAGGCCGGCGAGCGAGGCGGTCGAGACGATGTGGCCGCCTTCGCCATGCTGCTCGATCATCGGGCCGAAGATCTCGATGCCCCAGATCGTCGCCATCAGGTTGACGCCGAGAGTCCAATTCCACGATGCGTCGGTCCAGGTGCCATATGGCCCGCCGCCGCCGACGCCCGCGTTGTTGACCAGGATGTGCACCTTGCCGTAGCGGGCGGAGGTCGCTTCCGCGGCGGCCGCAAGCTCAGCCTTGAACGAGACGTCCGCTCGCACGCCATCGACATCGGCGTTGGTGAGCCTCAGCTGCTCGAGCGCAGCCGACAGAGCCTTCTCTTCAATGTCGCAGAGCATGACCTTCACGCCAGCCTGGGCAAGAGCCGTCGCAATTCCCAAGCCGATGCCCGATGCCGCCCCGGTCACGAAGGCCGTCTTTCCAGCAAGTTCCTTCATACGCAGCTCCCCGCTGTGTTGCTCTTCTCGCCTCGCCATCCGGGACTCTGTCGCACTTGATCCGCCGCGCAAGGGGCGGAGCGAGCGAAATAAGTATACTATGATACCTTAATCTTGCTCCCCAGCTCCGGTTAGAGGGCCCTTTCGATATAAGAATGCCGTTTTCGATAAGGAATCCAAATTGTAACATTCCTGCTGCATTGCAAAATGCTCGTGCCGCTATGCAATATCGATCGTTGTATCTGGCATCTGGTATACGTAAATTCTCCTCAGTCAGAACGTCATAACGCCCCACTGAAGGAGACAAACCATGGCCAAGACCGTCGCCCTCCCCCTCGTTCAGCCCGTGTCCCTGTTCGGCCGTTTCCTGGCCGCTCTCGACCGCGTGCTGATGGTCAGCGCCCGCGCCGCCAACCGTAATGGCGACCTGCCCTATTTCGGCCTCTGAGGTCACCGCCCGCCTCGTGCGGGCAGGCCAGCAAGATCATCGAACTCCGATGAAGAGCCCCGGCCCACCCGGGGCTTTTGCTTTTTGAGCACAGGCCGACCAGCGCAGGCTGCGACAAATTCGCCCCGCAACCATTCCGGCCGATCTCCTCAATTGCGGTTCGCCGCCTCTTCATACCAAAATCAAATCGGTCGATTGCAGCGGGCCCGCCTTGCGGCCTGCTGGCGCGACCGGCGACACAACTCCCGGCTGCATGAAGCAGTGGGAGACGTGTGCCGCCGCAACCAAAGGACGACAACGACCAGACACCAACACAGCGTCAGGGGATTGATCGAAGCAGTCGGCCGGAAGAAGCCGTCACGATCCGGGAATGAAGGGGAGAAATCGTCGATGAAGCGTTTCGTGCGCGTAGCCTTTGCGGCCGGCCTGACCTTGGCCGTGGGCGCCATCCCGGCCGTGGCGGGATGGGAGCCGGTCCGGCCGGTCGAGTTCATCGTTCCCGCCGGAACCGGCGGCGGCGCCGACCAGATGGCGCGGACGATCCAGGGCATCGTCACCAAGCACAACCTGATGAAGCAGCCGCTGGTCGTGATCAACAAGTCCGGCGGCGCCGGCGGCGAAGGCTTCCTCGACGTCAAGGCCTCCGCAGGCAACCCGCACAAGATCATCATCACGCTGTCGAACCTGTTCACGACGCCGCTCGCCACCGGCATCCCGTTCAGCTGGAAGGATCTCACGCCGGTCGCGATGCTGGCGCTCGACGAGTTCGTCCTGTGGGTCAATGCCGACAAGCCCTATGCGACGGCCAAGGACTACATCGAGGCGGTCAAGCAGGCCGGCGGCACCCTGAAGATGGGCGGCACCGGCTCCAAGCAGGAAGACCAGATCATCACGGTCGCCATGGAGAAGGCGACCGGCGCGAAGTTCACCTACATCCCCTACAAGGGCGGCGGCGAGGTCGCGGTGCAGCTCGTCGGCAACCACGTCGATTCCACGGTCAACAATCCGATCGAGGCGGTGGCGCAATGGCGCGGCGGCAAGGTGCGGCCGCTCTGCGTGTTCGACGCCAAGCCGATGGGCTATGACGAGCCGATCACCGAGGGCAAGGCGTGGAAGGACATTCCGACCTGCAAGTCGCAGGGCCTCGACATCGAGTACCTGATGCTGCGCGGCATCTTCATGGCGCCGCGCGCCGCCAAGGACCAGGTCGAGTACTACGTCGAGCTGTTCAAGAAGGTGCGGGAGACGCCGGACTGGCAGGAGTTCATGAAGACCGGCGCCTTCAACACCACCTTCATGACCGGTGCCGACTACGCCAAATGGGTCGAGACCGAGGAGAAGCGGCACGAGACGCTGATGAAGGAAGCCGGCTTCCTGGCCTCGAACTGAGCGGCGCGCATGAGCAGTCAGGGACGATCGGCCGGGCCGAGCCACAAGACGGTCGAGCTCGGCGTCACGCTCGCGATCGCGCTGTTCGGGATCATCGTGATCGCCGGCAGCGTGAAGGCGGGGATCAACTGGGGCGCGGAAGGGCCACGCGCCGGCTTCTTCCCGTTCTATGTCGGCCTGTTCATCGTCGCGGCGAGCGCGATGAATTTTCGCAATGCGCTGCGCGAGGATGATGGCGGGCTGTTCGCCGAATGGACGCAGCTGCGGCAAGTGATGAGCGTGGTGGTGCCGACCGCGATCTATGTCGGCGCCCTGCCCTTCACCGGGCTCTATCTCGCCTCCATGATCTTCATCGCCTGGTTCATGCGGTGGCTCGGCAAGTATGGCTGGCTCACGGTCGCGGCAGTCGCGATCGGGATGCCAGTCGTGACCTATCTGATCTTCGAGCGCTGGTTCATGGTCCCCTTGCCGAAGGGGCCGGTCGAGGAATGGCTCGGACTCTAACAAGAAACTTCGTTCGCTAAGGGGTTGCAGGACCAAGCCGGCATGGAAGAACTCGCCAATCTGTTTCACGGCTTCGCCGTCGCGCTCCAACCCTTCAACATCATGGTGATGATCCTCGGCATCGTGCTCGGGGTGATCATCGGCGTGCTGCCGGGTCTCGGCGGCGCCAACGGCGTCGCGATCCTGCTGCCGCTGACCTTCAGCATGCCGCCGACCTCGGCGATCATCATGCTGTCCTGCATCTATTGGGGCGCCCTGTTCGGCGGCGCCATTACCTCCATTCTCTTCAACATCCCAGGCGAGCCGTGGTCGGTCGCGACGACGTTCGACGGCTATCCGATGGCGCAGCAAGGCAAGGCCGGCGAGGCGCTCACCGCGGCGTTCACCTCGTCTTTCGTGGGCGCGCTGTTCGCGGTCGTGATGATCACGCTGGTTGCGCCGCTGGTGGCGAGCTTCGCGCTGCAATTCGGTCCGGCCGAGAAATTCGCTGTCTACTTCCTCGCCTTCTGCAGCTTCGTGGGCTTAAGCAAGGAGCCGCCGTTCAAGACCATCGCGGCGATGATGATCGGCTTCGCGCTCGCCGCCGTCGGCCTCGATTCCATCACCGGCCAGCTCCGGCTCACCTTCGGGATCACCGAGCTGCTCAACGGCTTCGACTTCCTGATCGCGGTCATCGGCCTGTTCGGCATCGGCGAGATTCTGTTGACGATGGAGGAAGGCCTGAGCTTCCGCGGCGGCAACGCGAAGATCAATCTGCGGGTCGTGCTGCACACGTGGAAAGAGATGCCGGCCTATTGGCTGACCTCGCTGCGCTCCTGCCTGATCGGCTGCTGGATGGGCATCACGCCGGCCGGCGCCACGCCGGCCTCGTTCATGAGCTACGGCATTGCCAAGCGCCTCTCCAAGCGCGGCAAGAAATTCGGCCATGGCGAGATCGAGGGCGTGGTGGCGCCGGAAACCGCGGCCCACGCCGCGGGCACCGCAGCCTTGCTGCCGATGCTCTCGCTCGGCGTCCCCGGCTCGCCGACCGCAGCGGTGCTGCTCGGTGGGTTGCTGATCTGGGGCCTGCAGCCCGGCCCGATGCTGTTCGTCGAGCAGAAGGAGTTCGTCTGGGGCCTGATCGCCTCGATGTATCTCGGCAATCTCGCAGGCCTGCTTGTCGTGCTGACCTGCGTGCCGGTCTTCGCGGCGATCCTGCGCATTCCCTTCAGCATCATTGCCCCCCTCATCCTCGTGCTCTGCGCCATCGGAGCCTATTCGGTGCACAGCAGCACGTTCGACGTCGTGCTGATGCTGGTGTTCGGCGTGCTCGGCTACCTGTTCAAGAAGTGCGGCTACCCGCTGGCGCCGCTGGTGCTCGCCATCGTGCTCGGCGACAAGGCCGAGGAGGCGTTCCGGCAATCGCTGCTGGGATCCCAGGGATCGCTCGCCGTGTTCTTCTCCAACGGCCTCGTCGGCACCATCATGGCACTGGGCCTGATCGCGCTGTTCTGGTCGGTGATCCAGGAAGGCTACAACCGGTTGCGGACGGTTACGGCTTAAACTCGCCTGCCGCGCACGCCATTACTCCGATAGTTGAGCTACAATTCTCCGCTGCTGCGTCGTAATGTCGCTGCAGCGATTTGCCTTGCTTCTACGGGCTTTTTCCTGATTGCTGGCGTACCAGCCTACAGCGGCTCGGACGAATCCGCTTGTCTATTGGCATATCATATACCAAACTCCGCATAGCTGTTAGGTCAAAATAGACAGCCTGGAGGAAACATGACGGACTTGGCTCACGCGGGGGCGCCCGCATCGGCAAGAGTAAGTGACGCCTATCGCTGGACGCAGCTGGCGGTCGGCGTTCTGGCGATGGTGATGATCGCCAACTACCAGTATGGCTGGACCTTCTTCGTTCCCGATATTGCAAAGACCTTCGGCTGGGACCGCGCCTCGATCCAGTGGGCCTTCACGCTGTTCGTTCTGTTCGAGACCTGGCTCGTGCCGGTCGAGGGCTGGTTCGTCGACAAATACGGCCCGCGCATCGTCGTGCTCGTCGGCGGCGTGCTCTGCGCCATCGGCTGGATGATCAATTCCTACGCCACCTCGCTCAACGGCTACTATCTCGGCATGATCATCGCCGGCATCGGCGCCGGCGGCGTCTACGGCACCTGCGTCGGCAACGCGCTGAAGTGGTTTCCCGACAAGCGCGGTCTTGCGGCCGGCATCACCGCGGCCGGCTTCGGTGCCGGCTCGGCGCTGACCGTCGCACCGATCCAGGCCATGATCCGCGACTCCGGCTTCCAGACCACCTTCCTGTATTTCGGCCTGGGCCAGGGCATCATCATCGTCATCCTCGCCTTCTTCCTGTTCGCGCCGAAGGAAGGCCAGGTGCCCGCGGTCACCCAGAACACCAATCTCGTGCAGAGCCGCCGTAACTACAACCCGACGGAAGTGATCCGTCAGCCGATCTTCTGGCTGATGTACTTCATGTTCGTGATCGTCGGCGCCGGCGGCCTGATGGTCACCGCCAACCTCAAGCCGATCGCCGGCGACTGGAAAGTCGACAACATCCCGGTGACCCTGATCGGCATGACCATGACCGCCGTGACCTTCGCCGCCACCATCGACCGCGTGCTCAACGGCCTGACGCGTCCATTCTTCGGCTGGATCTCCGACAACATCGGTCGCGAGAACACGATGTTCATCGCCTTCGGCATGGAAGGCATCGGCATCTGGGCGCTTTACATGCTGGGCCACGATCCGGTGTGGTTCGTGATCCTCTCCGGCTTTGTGTTCTTCGCCTGGGGTGAGATCTACTCGCTCTTCCCCTCGACCTGCACCGACACGTTCGGCACGAAGTTCGCGACCACCAATGCCGGCCTGCTCTACACCGCCAAGGGCACGGCCGCGCTGCTGGTGCCGATCGCCAACTACATGCAGCAATCCTCCGGCAATTGGGACCAGGTCTTCATGATCGCGGCCGGCGCCAACATCCTCGCTTCGATCCTGTCGATCGCCGTGCTCAAGCCCTGGCGCAAGGTAGTCGTCGAGAAGTCGATGCTCTGACGGCGTACCCCTTCGCAGCGCAGCGAAAAATAAAATAGAACGATTCCACGCAAGCGACGCTCGGCATTTTGCCGAGCGTTTTCTTTTGGTTGGTGGCCCAGGCGCATCTTGCTGCACAGCAGCATGTCGCACCCCGTGTCGCAGGCCATATTGCGGACTGGAATATATTATACCAGGATGCCCGTGATGCGCAGACGAGGAGCACGCTGATTGCAGCGGCAACCTCCGAGAGAGCGCGGTTTGGGAGGATTCATGGTTTCCAGCACAGAGGCGTCACCGCCCACCCCGCCGCAGTCGAGCGGCTTCCGGTGGATCCAGCTCGCGATGGGCATCGTCTGCATGGCGATGATTGCCAATCTTCAATACGGCTGGACGCTGTTCGTCGATCCGATCGACGCCAAGTATCACTGGGGCCGCACGGCCATCCAATTGGCCTTCACGATCTTCGTTGTCACCGAAACCTGGCTGGTGCCGGTCGAGGCCTGGTTCGTCGACAAATACGGTCCGCGTATCGTGATCATGTTCGGCGGCGTCATGATCTCGCTGGCCTGGGTGCTGAACTCCTATGCCGACTCGCTCACTTTGCTCTATGCGGGCGCCGTGATCGGCGGCATCGGCGCCGGTGCG
>NZ_CAFI01000108.1 GCF_000239775.1 Bradyrhizobium sp. ORS 375 | reverse complement strand
CGCCGCGGCCTCGCCGCCGGCGCCACCGCCGCCGGCTTCGGCGCGGGCGCCGCGCTCACCGTGGTGCCGATCGCCAGCATGATCGCCTCGAGCGGCTATCAGAGCGCCTTCTTCACCTTCGGCATCGGCCAGGGCCTGATCGTGTTCGTGCTCGCGATCTTCCTGCGGCCGCCGACCCACGCGGCTCCCGCGCGCAAGAAGCAGCTCAACCTGCCGCAGAGCAAGATCGACTACACTCCGCCACAGGTGCTGCGCACGCCCATCTTCTGGATCATGTATCTCGTGTTCGTGATGGTCGCGTCCGGCGGCCTGATGACCGCGGCCCAGATCGCGCCGATCGCGCACGACTTCAAGATCGCCAACGAGCCGGTCACGCTCGCTGGCTTCCAGATGGCGGCGCTGACCTTCGCGATCTCGCTCGACCGCATCTTCGACGGCTTCGGTCGCCCGGTGTTCGGCTGGATCTCCGACACGATCGGCCGCGAGCACACCATGTTCATCGCGTTCGGCACCGCCGCCTTGATGCTGCTGACACTGTCGAACTACGGGCACAATCCGATCGTGTTCGTGCTCGCCACCGCCGTTTATTTCGGCGTGTTCGGCGAGATCTACAGCCTCTTCCCTGCCACCTCGGGCGACACCTTCGGCAGCAAATACGCGGCGACCAACAACGGCATGCTCTACACTGCGAAGGGCACCGCCTCGCTCCTGGTCCCGCTCGCGAGCCTGGTCTCCGCCAAGTATGGCTGGCAGGCGGTGTTCGTGATCGGCGTTGCGCTGAACGCGACCGCAGCGCTGCTGGCGCTGTTCGTCATCAAGCCGCTGCGCCGTGCCTTCATCCTCGGCAAGGAGGCGCCGGTCACCAAGCCCGCCGCGCAGGACGTTCGCACGGCCTGAGCCACGGCTTCTCCCGCGACGTCAGGAGGCGCATTCCGGTGCGCCTCCTTTTCTGTTTGGGCGCTCTGGATGCCAGATGCCAATCCTAGCAAGGACATCCGACAGCTCTGCTGACCTTCTTTCCCGGGCATTCGCCCAGAAAACATCAAGTTCCAGATTGACTTCTGGCATAACGTATACCAGACTTCCTTCCGTTCGAGACAACCAAACGGGAGGGTGCCATGAAGGTCGGAGACATCCTGCGCAACAAGACGGCGCGCGTGATCACGGTACGAATGAACGAGACCGTCGGCGTCGCGGCGCAGCTGATGCGCGCCAGCAATGTCAGCGCCCTCGTCGTCAAGGACGTCGTCCGCACCGAGGGCAACACCGCCGCCGGCATGTTCACTGAACGCGACGTCGTTCGCGCCATCGCCGAGCACGGCGCCGCCGGCGTCAACATGAAGGTGTCTCAGCTGATCTCGCCACAGCGGCTGATCTCCTGCAGCACCGAGGACTCGCTCGAGCACGTCCGGCACCTCATGAACGTGCACCACATCCGCCACCTCCCCGTCATCGTCGACTTCGCGCTCGCCGGCGTCATCAGCATGCGCGATGTCTCCTCGGCTTTCGACGACGCGGAAGCGTCCGCCGCGGCCTGATCGCCAGGCCATGCGGCGGAGCGGTTCCGCCGGCAATGGAGTCTTGTCGGAGCGGCGTGCCGCCTGCTAGGCGGTGCGCAACAGAGAAACAGCGGCTATGCCGCCGCTCGTCTCGGCCCGACAGGAACCGTTGCGATGAAAGCTTACGTCTATGGCGCCCAGGGCGCCGCGATCACCGATGTCGCCAAGCCGACGCCGAAGGGCACGCAGGTTCTGATCCGCGTGCGCGCCTGCGGCCTCAATCGCGCCGATCTCGGCATGACCAAGGGCCACGCGCACGGCGCCGCCGGCGGCGTCGGGACCGTGCTCGGCATGGAATGGGCCGGCGAGGTCGCCGAGCTCGGTCCCGACGCCAAGGGCGTCAAGGTCGGCGACCGCGTGATGGGCTCGGGGGGCGCAGCGTTTGCCGAATACACCCTCGCCGATCACGGTCGTTTGTTTCATGCACCGTCGAACATGAATTTCGACGAGGCGGCAACGCTGCCGATCGCGCTCTCGACGATGCACAACGCGGTCGTGACCAACGGCTTGCTGCAGCCGGGCCAGAGCGTGCTGGTGCAGGGCGCGAGCTCCGGCGTCGGGCTGATGGCCATGCAGATCGCCAAGCTCAAGGGCGCCTCGGTCGTGATCGGCTCCTCGACCGATGCGACGCGGCGCGGACGGCTCAAGGAGTTCGGCGCCGACCTCGCGATCGATTCCAGCGATGCCGCCTGGGTCGATCAGGTGCTGCAGGCCACGGGCGGCCAGGGCGTCGACCTGATCATTGACCAGGTGTCCGGCACCGTCGTCAACCAGAACCTCGCCGCGACCAAGGTGCTCGGCCGCATCATCAATGTCGGCCGGCTCGGCGGCACACATGCCGATTTCAACTTCGATCTCCACGCCGCGCGCCGCATCAGCTATGTCGGCGTCACCTTCCGCACCCGCTCGATCGAGGAGATCCGCGCGATCTTCGACGAGGTGAAGACGGACATCTGGAGCGCCGTCGAGCAGCGCACCCTGCGCCTGCCGATCGACCGCGTGTTCGCGTTCGACGACATCGGCGCAGCCTTCGCGCACATGGAAGCGAACAAGCACCTCGGCAAGATCGTGGTGACCTTGTGAACGCAATCTCCTGACATTTAGAAGCAATCGAAACAGCGCGCGATCCAGACCGCAGGTCATGCAGCCTGTCATGCACCTGGGCCGCGCGATCCCGGCTTTTACGGCGCGGCGTCGGCTGCTACATCCGCAGCTATGAGCGACGCCGTCTCCCCTGCCGACTCCGGGAAAGCCCGTGTCGCCGCGATCTCGATCGCGGCGAGCGCCAGCATGGCTGCGGCGAAGTTCATCGTCGGCATCCTGATCGGCAGTCTCGCCCTCGTCTCCGAGGCGCTGCACAGCGCGGTCGACGTCGTCGCCACCATCATCACCTGGATGGTGGTTCGGGTATCGGACAGGCCCGCCGACGACGAGCATCATTACGGTCACGGCAAGCTGGAGAGCCTGTCGGCGCTCGGTGTCATCGCCCTGCTCTACGTGCTCGCCGGCGGCGTGCTGGTGGAATCGGTGAGCCGGCTGCGCGAGGCGGCGCCGCCGCCATCGCTCTCGGTCATTCCGTTCGTGGTTCTGGTGCTCGACATCGCGGTGAATTTCTGGCGCGCCCGCGCGCTGCATCGCGCCGCGCACGAGACCCACAGCCAGGCGCTCGCCGCCGATGCGCTGCATTTCGCCTCCGACGTGCTCGGCTCGGTCGCCGTCATCGCCGGCCTCATGCTGACAGCGCTCGGCTTCTGGTGGGGTGATTCCGCCGCCGCGGTTGCGGTCGCCGTCATGATCTCCGTGCTCGGCCTCAGGCTCGCGCGCTCGACCGTAGAAACCCTGCTCGACCGCGCGCCGGACGGCGCGGCCGAGAAGGCGGATGCCGCGATCCGCTCGGTCGCCGGCGTTGTCGACGTCGAGCGGCTGCGGGTGCGTCTCGTCGGCGCCACCCATTTCGTCGACGCCACCGTGCAGGTGCCCCGCACCTATCCGATCGACCGCGTCGACGAGATCAAGCGTCAGGCCCAGGCTGCGGTCGGCAAGAGCCTGTCGGACGCCGACGTCACCTTCACCACGGTACCGGTGGCACTCAGCAATGAGAGCGTGCGCGAGCGCATCATGGTGATCGCGCGCAACTCCGGACTCGCGATTCATCACGTGACCGTCCACGACGTCGGCGGCCGTCTGATCGTGGCCATCGACCTCGAGGTCGACGGCGACATGCGCCTGGTCGCGGCGCATGCCATCGCCCACGACCTGGAGCGCTCGATCCGCGACGAGTTCGGCGCCGACGTCGAAGTTGATACCCATATCGAGCCGCTCGAGCCCGAGCTGCCGTTCGGCATCGATGCGCCCGACCAGCGCGTCGCGCTGATCGCCGAAGCGCTGCAGCGCTTTGCCGCCGAGACCGACATGTACGACGTGCACAATGTCCGCGTCCGCAACACCGAGGCCGGTGAGATCGTCAACTTCCACTGCCGCGCCGCGCCGTCGATGAGCGTGCTCAAGGTGCACGACAATGTCGATCACATCGAGCGCGGGATACGGCGCACCTTCCCGACCGTGAAGCGCGTCATCAGTCACGCCGAGCCGCCGCACGGCTGAGGCCCGTGATGTCACGCTGCGTTCTCGCTTCGGACTCATCCTGCCGGCTTTTCGCCATGGCAAATCCGCATTGGATAAGATTTATTAGCTTTTGCCAAATCGTTGACTCTCGACAGCCCGAGAAATCTGGATTCAAATCAACTTGATTCGGAAGCGGCTGGGGCTCTTTCGAAATTCGGGTATCCAAGGAAAGTTTCGGGGGTCTACAGCATGGCGCGTGCGCATGCCGCGAACGCGTGCGTCCAATCTTCTGATTCAATCAAAGGGTTGGCGCAATCGATCGCGAAACCGGCCTATCAAAGGCTGCTGACTGCTGAGCCGGTATTGCGTCGTGCTGTCCCCACTTTGATCATCGCCTTTCTCGTCACCATCTGCCTCGGCGCCTTCGTCCAGGTGCTCGATCACAGCCGGCAGAAACGCGGCGCAACCAAGCGCGACCTCGCCGCGATCTCCGATCTGCTGGCGGACCGCATCGGCCACATCGCAATGCGTCCGGACCGCATCGCCAACATCGAGCATCTGCAGGCCCTGCTGCCGGACCTCATTCCGGCCTGGGGCTCGGCGCCCGGCCGCCATGTCATCGTGACCGGCGCGGACCACCGCATCCTCGCCCGGGTGCCGGTCGACACCGGGCTCGGCGAGAACGACCGCATTCTCGATCTGATCTCGACCGCGCAGCTGCTGGCCACGCCCGGCCTGCAGGGCGCCGTCACCGAGATCACCCTGCCGAACGGCCGCCCCGCCTTCGCGGTGTCGCAGCTGATCAAGGCGCTGCCCGGCCGCGTCGTCGTGATCCAGGAGAAGCTCGAGCCGATCTGGGGCTCGGACGCGGCGCTGTCGATCACACTGTCGGCGACCACCGGCTTCGTCGTGCTGATCCTGGGCTTCGCCTTTCACTGGCAGTCGACCCGCGCCCGCGAAGGCGACCTGATCAATGACGCGGTGCGCGGCCGCATCGACACCGCGCTGAATCGCGGCCGCTGCGGACTGTGGGACTGGGACCTGTCGCGCGGCCGGATCTTCTGGTCGAACTCGATGTTCGCGATGCTCGGCCTCGACAACCGCACCGACCTGCTCACCTTCGGCGAGGTCAACGCGCTGGTGAACTCCGACGACATCGACCTGTTCGCGATTGCCGACCAGCTCGTCGCCGGCGAGCTCCGCCACATCGACCAGAGCTTCCGCATGCGCCACACCGAGGGGCACTGGATCTGGCTGCGCGTCCGCTGCGAGCTCTCTCAGGGCACCACGGATTCCGGCCTGCATCTGATCGGCATCGCCGTCGACGTCACCGAGCAGAAGAGCCTGGTCGAGAAGACCGTCGAAGCCGACCTGCGCCTGCGCGACGCCATCGAGACGATCTCGGAAGCCTTTGTGCTGTGGGACTCCAACAACCGCCTCGTGCTGTGCAACTCGCACTTCCAGAAGCTGCACAAGCTGCCGGACTCCGCCGTCACCCCCGGCACCTCCTATGAGACCGTGATCGAGGTCGGCAAGATGCCGGAGATCCGCACCCGGCTGCACGACAACAGCCAGCAGGCGCAGGGCGGCCGCACCTTCGAGGCGCAGCTCGACGACGGCAGCTGGCTGCACATCTCCGAGCGCCGCACCAAGGACGGCGGCTACGTCTCGGTCGGCACCGACATCACCCGGATCAAGGAACATGAGCAGAAGCTCGTCGACAACGACCTGCGGCTGCGCGCCACCGTCATCGACCTGCAGCGCTCGCAGAGCGCGCTGGAGCGGCAGGCCATCGAGCTCGCCGACCTCGCCGAGAAGTACTCGCAGGAGAAAACTCGCGCCGAGGAAGCCAACCAGACGAAGTCGAAATTCCTCGCCAATATGAGCCACGAGCTGCGCACGCCGCTCAACGCCATCATCGGCTTCTCCGAGATCATGGGCTCGGGCATGTTCGGCTCGCTCGGCTCGGAGAAGTACCAGGAATACTGCCACGACATCCTGACCTCCGGTCAGTATCTGCTCGAGGTGATCAACGACATCCTGGACATGTCGAAGATCGAGGCCGGCCGCATGAAGCTCGACATGGAGCCGCTCGATCTCGCCAAGACGCTCGCGGAGTCGCTGCGCGTCGTCTCCGGCCGCGCCCAGGACAAGAGCCTCGTGCTCGACGCCGACATCGAGGGCAGCATCCCCGTCATCGCCGACCGCCGCGCCACCAAGCAGATCATGGTCAATTTGCTGTCGAACGCGGTGAAGTTCACCCCCGAGGGCGGCCGCGTCACGATGCGCAGCCGGGTGTTCGACGACAAGGTCGTGCTGATCATCGCCGACACCGGCATCGGCATCCCTGCGCAGTCGCTGGCGCGCTTGGGACGTCCGTTCGAACAGGTCGAGAGCCAGATGACCAAGACCTACCACGGCTCCGGCCTCGGCCTCGCCATCGCCCGCTCGCTGGCTCAGCTCCACGGCGGCTCGATGCGCCTGCGCTCCCGCCTCGAACACGGCACCGTCGTCCGCGTCACCCTGCCCCGCGACGCGTACAAGGCCACGGCGAGCATCTCGTTCGCGGCGTGAGCGCCGCACGCTGCTGAGCCATCCCGAAGCGCGCCGCCGTAGGGTGGCAAAGGCGCGCCCACATCTCGCGTCGAGCCGAGCACTCGCCCGCGCCGTGCCCACCGATGTTCGCGACGCAGACGGTGGGCACGTGCCGCCCCGCGGGCGGCCTTTTGCCCACCCGACGGCAGCAACCCAGGCCAACGACAAGCCAACTGACTATTTTTCACGGCCCGTCGACAGCCTCCGCTGTCGTGGCGGCCTTGAGCCGGGACCCATAACCCCAGGAAGCGGTTTGAGGCACATGCGTTGACCATCCCGCGTCTCACAACCGCCGCGGCGTATGGGTCCCGGGTCGGCGCCACGACGCGCTGGCGCGCGTCGCGGCTTGCCCGGGACGACGCGCGAGAGACTGGGCTCACGCTCGAAGGCTATGGGACAACGAGATCCGCCGAGTCGCAATTTTAGCCAAGTCGCCAGCCGCTCGTCCGTGCAATTCCTCAGGCCAATGTCATCACGTCTGAGGTTCTGAAAATGCTGAAGCGTATCTGGCGCGGCTGGACCACCGTCGCGAATGCCGATGCCTACGAGGAGTTGCTGCGATCGACGATCTTCCCCGGGATCAAGGACCGCACCATCCCTGGGTTCATCGGCATCGAACTCCTGCGCCGGCCGCTCGACACCGAGGTGGAGTTCATGACGATCATGACGTTCACCGATGACGATGCCGTCGCCCGTTTCGCCGGGCCGGCGAAGGAAGCCGTCGTGCCGCCGGCGGCGCGCAGGCTGCTCAGTCACTATGAACCGCACGCCGCGCATTACGAGCTGCGCGGCGACTGATCGAAGGCCGCCGTCGCGGATCGCTTCAGATGGGCTTCGCCACCGGCACCGGCCCACGCTCGACCGTTAGCCCGAACAGCGGCCGCAGCCGCGTGCCGATGATGTTGCCGATGAAGGCCGCCACCAGCCAGCACCAGCCGTGCAGGCTGCCGGAGGCGATGCCGCTGAAATAGGCGCCGATGTTGCAGCCATAGGCGAGCCGCGCGCCGTAGCCGAGCAGCAGGCCGCCGACGATGGCGGCGAGCAGCGAGGGCAGCGGCAGGCGCCAGGTTGGATTGAACTTGCCGGCCAAGCCCGCAGCGAGCAGCACACCGAGCATGATGCCGAAATCCATCACCGAAGTGATGTCGGAGAAGATGCTCTGCTGCAGCGACGCGGCGCGGGCGCCCTGCCAGTAGCCCCAGGACGCGACGTCGGCGCCGAGCGCCATGGCGATCTTCGAGCCCCACAGCGCGAAGGCCGAGGTGATGCCCCAGGGGCGGCCCGCCAGATACAACGTCGCAAAATTGCCGAGCGCGAGCGCGACCGCGCCCCACAGCAGCGGCCATGGTCCCTGGAGAAAACGACGCGTCCCGGTGAGCTCGGTGCGTGCGCCTGGCTCGATTTCACCGTGACTATGGGTTTCGACCTGAAGCGTGAACACGTAGATGCCGGCCATCACGACGAGGCAGAGCACCAGCGCCGGCATCCAGCCGAGCTTGTCGATCAGCGACACCGCGCCGTATTCGCCGTGCACCGGCTGGCCGAACAGCGTGCCATGGGCGAGCGCGGGGAAGAACAGGACGACCGCGATCGCCAGCATCACCATCTGGGCCCGCAAGCCCGCGCCGCGGCGCGCGACGATGAAGACGCGCCACGCCGAGGTGAAGCCGAACAGCGCGTGATACAGCGACAGGCCGAGCCCACCGCCGACCAGGAACAGTGCGCCCTGCCGCCAGGTGATGGTGGTGGTCAGCACTAGCGCGCCGAGGAGCAAGGCTGCAGCCGCGACCGCGACGACGGGCATGTTCGAGCGGTTGCGGTTGTTGTCCGGCGCGAGCAGCCGCGCGTCGATGGAGAGGTCGGTCATGGCGGTTCCGAGGCGATGAATCTGTCCTGGGCTAACAGCCACTGCTCTGCGCTGTTCCAGGCTGTCGACGGCGATCAAAGCGAGTGGGCTTGTCTTATCCGGACCGGAGCAGAGGTCGTGCTGCAAGATTCCTGGATTGCTTCGCTGCGCTCGCAATGACGCGTGGAGAGAGCCGTGGACCATCACTGCCGATGGCGCGCGCCAAGGCACCGACGGAAACTGTCGGACACCGTCATTGCGAGCGCAGCGAAGCAATCCAGGGGCTGCCTGCTGAGCTGCTCATCAATGGCCGTGTAACACCAGCAAGTGCGTCGCCGCGGTCACACCTCACGCCTGCAAACTCGGCGCGACCTCGCGCGCGATCTGCACAAGGGAGGCGATCAACGGGGTCATCGGGTCGCGCTGGGGGATGACGAGGCCGATCTGGTAGTTGATGACCGGGTCGATGATCGGGATCGAGCGCACCTTGTCGGCAAGACCGAGCGTCTCGGCGAGCTTGGCGGGCATGACGCTCGCCCACCGGCCGGTCTTCACGTGGGTGTAGAGCACCAGCAGCGAGTTCGAGGTCAGCGTCGGCGTCACCTCGTTGCCGGCGGCCTTCAGCGCGCGGTCGATGATGCGGCGGTTCTGCATGTCCGGCGTCAGCAGGCACAGCGGCACCTGCCCGACCTCCTTCCACGTCACCTGCTCGCGATCGCCGAACATCGCGTCCGGCGCGGTCAGCAGGCGGTAGCTCTCGTTGTAGAGCGGGATGGTGCGGACACGCCCGATCGGCTCGTTCTCGATGTAGGTCAGCCCGGCATCGACCTCGAGGTTCTCCAGCAGCCCGAGCACGTCGGCCGACGTGCACGACATGATCCGGAACCGGACCTCCGGGTGCTTGGCGCGGAACGGCGTCGTCAGCGAGGCCACCATGCCGAGCACGGTCGGCACCGCCGCGATGCGGATTTCGCCCGACAGCTTATCCTTGAGGCCGTTGATCTCCTGCCGCATCGCGCGGAAGTCGCCGACGATGCGGCGCGCCCAGTCCAGCGTGCGCTCGCCCTCCGGCGTGAAGCCCTGGAACCGCGAGCCCCGCTGCACCAGCATGACGCCGAGGATCTCCTCGAGCTGCTTGATGCTGGTCGACATCGTCGGCTGGGTGACGCCGCAGGCTTCGGCCGCCCGGCCGAAATGACGCTCCTTGGCCAGTGCCAGCAGCAGTTCGAGCTTGTCGATCAAGAGGTCGGCCTTCCAGCGGTTGAATAGCCCGGTTCCGCACGTTTTCAGCGCCTCGGGACACGGCGAAACCCTATCACGGCGAGAGGGTGCCGGACACGGTAAAACGCGGCCGCGAGCCCGTCGCGCGAAGGCCTGTTTTTCGTCAACTTCTAGCTATCTCACGATTGCGTTTCGCTATCGCAGCACGGGACTGCTTTATTGATATCTTGAGCAATTCCAATTTGGATGTGCGAAACGCTTGCAACGCAGAATCGAGATCAGGATGACGCCCAAGATGACGCCGGTGTACGAAAGTTGGGACGCGGCGCGCGGCGCCGAGATCATCGCGGAACATAGCAAGATGGAGGGAGCAACCTTGCCCATCCTCCATGCGTTGCAGGAGGCGTTCGGCTATGTGCCGGAGGATGCCATTCCGATGATCGCATCCACCCTGAACCTGTCGCGCGCCGAGGTTTACGGCGTGTTCACGTTCTACCATGATTTCCGGGCCAAGAAGGCCGGCCGTCACGTGCTGAAGCTGTGCCGCGCCGAGGCCTGCCAGGCCGCCGGCGGTGATGCGCTCGCGGCGCGCGCCGAGGCCAAGCTCGGGATTGCGATGGGCAACACCACCGCCGATGAGCGCGTCACGCTGGAGCCCATCTACTGCCTCGGCCTGTGCGCGACGGCGCCCTCCGCCATGATCGATGGCCGGCTGGTCGGCCGGCTCGATGAAGCCCGGATCGATGCCCTCGTCTCGGAGGCCCAGCGATGAGCGTGCGTCTTTTTGTCCCGTGTGATGCCGGCGCGCTCGCCGTCGGTGCCGATGAGGTCGCCCAGGCGCTGCACAAGGCCGCGCTGGAGCGCAATGTCGATGTTGAGATCGTTCGTAACGGCTCGCGTGGGTTGTACTGGCTGGAGCCGCTGGTCGAGCTGGAAACGGCGCAGGGCCGCTTCGGCTTCGGCCCTGTCACCGCTGACGACGTGCCGTCGCTGCTCGACGCCATCATCGCCGACAAATCGCACAAGCTCTCGCTCGGCCTGACCGAGGAGATCCCGTGGCTGAAGCGGCAGACCCGCCTGACCTTTGCCCGCTGCGGCATCATCGATCCGTTGTCGCTCGAGGACTACCGCGCCCATGGCGGCTACAAGGGCCTGACCCGGGCGCTGACGTTGTCGCCGGATGCGGTCATCGCCGAAGTCACGACGTCGGGCCTGCGCGGCCGCGGCGGCGCCGGCTTCCCGACCGGCATCAAGTGGAAGACAGTGTCGCAGACCGCGGCCGACCGCAAATACGTCATCTGCAACGCCGACGAAGGTGACAGCGGCACCTTCGCCGACCGCATGCTGATGGAAGGCGATCCCTTCGTGCTGATCGAAGGCATGACCATCTGCGGCATCGCGGTGGGCGCCACCAAGGGCTACATCTACACGCGCTCGGAATATCCGCACGCGATCGCGACCATGACCAAGGCGATCGACATCGCCAAGAAGGCCGGCCTGCTCGGCGACAAGATCTCGGGCTCGAACTACACGTTCGACCTGGAGGTCCGCACCGGCGCCGGCGCCTATGTCTGCGGCGAAGAGACCGCGCTGATGGAGAGCCTCGAGGGCAAGCGCGGCATCGTCCGCGCCAAGCCGCCGCTGCCCGCGCATCACGGCCTGTTCGGCAAGCCGACCGTGGTCAACAATCTGCTGTCGTTCGCCGCCATCCCCTTCATCCTCGACGAGGGCGCCAAGGCCTATGCCGATTTCGGCATGGGACGTTCGCGCGGCACGATGCCGATCCAGATCGCCGGCAACGTCAAGTTCGGCGGCCTGTTCGAGACCGCGTTCGGCATCACGCTCGGCGAGCTCGTCGATGACATCGGCGGCGGCACCTTCACCGGCCGTCCCGTCCGCGCGGTGCAGGTCGGCGGGCCGTTAGGGGCCTACTTCCCCCGCGCGCTGTTCGACACGCCGTTCGACTACGAGGCGTTCGCCGCCAAGGAGGGGCTGATCGGCCATGGCGGCATCGTCGTGTTCGACGACACCGTCGACATGTCGAAGCAGGCGCGGTTCGCGATGGAGTTCTGCGCCATCGAATCCTGCGGCAAGTGCACGCCCTGCCGCATCGGCTCGACGCGCGGCGCCGAGACCATCGACAAGATCCGCCGTGGCGATCGCGTCGCCGAGAACATCGCTCTGGTCGAAGACCTCTGCGGCACTATGAAGCTCGGATCGCTCTGTGCACTCGGCGGCTTCACGCCCTACCCTGTGCTCTCGGCGCTGAAACACTTCCGCGAGGATTTCGGTCCTCGGCAACCGCGCCTGCAGGCTGCGGAATAGACATTCGGGAATAAGGACACGGCCATGTCGCTCATCCACGAAACCGATTACGGCACCCCGCTCTCCAAGTCCGAGAAGATGGTGACTCTCACCATCGACGGCCAGAGCATCACCGTTCCCGAGGGCACCTCGATCATGCGCGCGGCCATGGAGGCCGGCACGCAGATCCCGAAACTGTGCGCGACCGACATGGTCGACGCGTTCGGCTCCTGCCGCCTCTGCCTCGTCGAGGTCGAGGGCCGCGCCGGCACGCCGGCGTCCTGCACCACGCCGGTCGCCGCGGGCCTCGTCGTCCACACCCAGACCGAGCGGCTGAAGAAGCTCCGCAAGGGCGTGATGGAGCTCTACATCTCCGACCATCCGCTCGACTGTCTGACCTGCGCCGCCAATGGCGATTGCGAGCTGCAGGACATGGCTGGCGCGGTCGGCCTGCGCGATGTGCGCTACGGCAACCAGGGTGAGAACCACGTGTTCGCCGACGCCTGCGGCGAGGCCAATCCGGCCTGGCTGCCGAAGGACGAGTCGAACCCCTATTTCACCTACGATCCCTCCAAATGCATCGTCTGCTCGCGCTGCGTCCGCGCCTGCGAGGAGGTGCAAGGCACGTTCGCGCTGACCATCTCCGGCCGCGGTTTCGACAGCCGGGTGTCGCCCGGCATGAGCGAGAGCTTCCTGGGCTCCGAATGCGTCTCCTGCGGCGCCTGCGTGCAGGCCT
Organism: Bradyrhizobium sp. ORS 375; assembly: GCF_000239775.1. Lineage (GTDB taxonomy): Bacteria > Pseudomonadota > Alphaproteobacteria > Rhizobiales > Xanthobacteraceae > Bradyrhizobium. The sequence goes on along the minus strand of NZ_CAFI01000108.1, from coordinate 24,367 downwards.
GCCCGACCGCGACCCTGACCGAGAAGAGCGTGATCGAGATCGGCCAGCCCGAGCATTCGGCGGTCACCACCTGCGCCTATTGCGGCGTCGGCTGCGCCTTCAAGGCGGAGATGCGCGGCGAGGAAGTGGTGCGCATGGTGCCCTACAAGGACGGCAAGGCCAATCGCGGCCATTCCTGCGTCAAGGGCCGCTTCGCCTATGGCTACGCGACCCACAAGGAGCGCATCCTCAAGCCGATGATCCGCGAGACCATCGACCAGCCCTGGCGCGAGGTCTCCTATGACGAGGCCTTCAAGTTCGCGGCTGACAAGATGCGCGGCATCCAGGCCAAGTACGGCCGCGACGCGATCGGCGGCATCACCTCGTCCCGCTGCACCAACGAAGAAACCTATCTGGTGCAGAAACTGATCCGCGCCGGCTTCGGCAACAACAACGTCGATACCTGCGCCCGCGTCTGCCATTCGCCGACCGGCTACGGCCTCGCCACCACCTTCGGTACCTCCGCTGGCACGCAGGATTTCGACTCGGTCGAGGACTCGGACGTGATCATGGTGATCGGCGCCAACCCGACCGACGCGCATCCGGTGTTCGGCTCGCGCATGAAGAAGCGGCTGCGCCAGGGCGCCAAGCTGATCGTGGTCGATCCGCGCAAGATCGACCTCGTCAAGTCGGCGCACATCAAGGCCGACTATCACCTGCCGCTGCTGCCCGGCACCAACGTCGCCATCCTGACCGCGCTGGCGCATGTCATCGTGACCGAGGGCCTCGTCAATGAGACCTTCGTGCGCGAGCGCTGCGACTGGAGCGAGTTCCAGGATTGGGCCGAGTTCGTCGCGCTGGAGAAGAACAGCCCGGAAGCCGTCGCCGGCATCACTGGCGTCGATGCCGAGGCGATCCGCGGCGCGGCCCGGCTGTACGCCAAGGGCGGCAACGGCGCGATCTATTACGGCCTGGGTGTCACCGAGCACAGCCAGGGCTCGACCACGGTGATCGCAATCGCCAACCTCGCGATGGCGACCGGCAATATCGGCCGCCGCGGCGTCGGCGTGAACCCGCTGCGCGGCCAGAACAACGTGCAGGGCTCCTGCGACATGGGCTCGTTCCCGCACGAGCTGCCGGGCTACCGGCACATCTCGGGCGACGCGGTGCGCGATCAGTTCGAGGCGATGTGGAACGTCAAGCTCAACCCTGAGCCGGGCCTTCGCATCCCCAACATGTTCGACTCCGCGATCGAAGGCACCTTCATGGGCCTCTACGTGCAGGGCGAGGACATCCTGCAGTCCGATCCGAACACCACGCATGTCGTGCAGGCGCTGTCGTCGATGGAGTGCGTCATCGTGCAGGACCTGTTCCTGAACGAGACCGCCAACTACGCCCACGTCTTCCTGCCCGGCTCGACCTTCCTGGAGAAGGACGGCACCTTCACCAACGCCGAGCGCCGCATCCAGCGCGTCCGCAAGGTGATGAGCCCGCGCAACGGCCTGGCCGACTGGGAGGTCACGATCGGCCTCGCCAAGGCGATGGGCTTCGAGATGAAGTACAATCACCCCTCGGAGATCATGGATGAGATCGCGGCGCTGACGCCGACCTTCACCGGCGTCTCCTATCAGAAGCTCGAGGAGATGGGCTCGGTGCAGTGGCCCTGCAACGAGAAGTTCCCCGAGGGCTCGCCGATCATGCATGTCGACGGCTTCGTCCGCGGCAAGGGCAAGTTCGTGGTCACCGAATATGTCGCGACCGACGAGCGCACCGGCCCGCGCTTCCCGCTGCTGCTCACGACGGGACGCATCCTGTCGCAGTACAATGTCGGCGCCCAGACGCGGCGCACCGACAACGTGGTGTGGCATGGCGAGGACGTGCTGGAGATCCATCCTCATGACGCCGAGCAGCGCGGCATCCGTGACGGCGACTGGGTGCGGCTCACCAGCCGCGCCGGCGAGACCACCCTGCATGCGCTGATCTCGGAGCGCGTGGCGCCGGGCGTGGTCTACACCACGTTCCACCACCCGCTGACCCAGGCCAACGTCATCACCACGGACTACTCGGACTGGGCGACCAATTGTCCGGAGTATAAGGTCACGGCCGTGCAGGTGTCGCAGTCCAACGGCCCGTCGGACTGGCAGAAGGCCTATGACGAGCAGGCCCGCAACTCGCGCCGCATCGCCCCGATCGTGGAGGCGGCGGAGTAGCATGCCAGATGCAGTGCGCATCGCGGATCGTCTGGTCTGGCGCGACGGAGCCCTCACCGGGGGCCACCGCCGCGTGCCGGAGGAGACCGCGGTCGCACTGACCTACAATGGCGGCACCCAGGCCGTCATGATGGCGACGCCACAGGATCTGTCCGACTTCGCCATCGGCTTCAGCCTGAACGAAGGCCTGATCACTGGCCGAGACGACATCGTCTCGCTCGATGTCGTCGAGCTGGACGACGGCATCGAGCTGCGAATGTGGCTGCCCGACGCGCTCGCCGAACGCCTCGCCGAGCGCCGCCGCAACATCGCCGGCCCCACCGGCTGCGGCCTGTGCGGCATCGACTCCCTCGCCGAAGCCGTGCGTCCGGCCGCACATGTCGCCCACGGCCGTCGCTTCACGCCGCGCGACGTCATGACGGCCCTTGCCGCGATCGAGCCGCTGCAGAAGCTCAATCACGAGACCCGCGCGGTCCATGCGGCGGCATTCTGGACTCCCGCCCGCGGCATCGTCGCCCTGCGCGAGGATGTCGGCCGCCACAATGCGCTCGATAAGCTCGCCGGCCATCTCGCGCAGACGCACAGCGCGGCGAGCGAAGGTCTCGTGATCATGACCAGCCGCATCTCCGTCGAGTTGGTCCAGAAGGCCGCCGCGATGGGCGCGCCAGTGCTGGCTGCCGTGTCAGCGCCGACCGCGCTCGCCATTCGCATGGCCGAGGCCGCCGGCATTACGCTGATTGCCGTCGCCCGCAACGACGGCTTCGAAATCTTCACCCACCCCGACCGCATCATCGCGAGCGCCGAGACCGGCGCGCGATCACCACAGACGGACAACACCCATGTCGCATAACCCGACCGAACGCCTCGTCTATATGGCCAACCAGATCGGCAAGTTCTTCCAGAGCCAGGGCCGCGACAAAGAGGTCGCCGGCGTTGCCGAGCACATCAAGAAGTTCTGGGACCCGCGCATGCTCAAGACGATCTACGCCCACCACGACGCCGGCGGCGAAGGCCTCGACCCTGCGGTGAAGGACGCGATCGGCAAGCTGAAGGACGCGGCGGTCGCGAAGGAGAAGGCGTAAAGGCACCCCCTACGCCGTCAATCGAACAAGCTGGATCTGATCCGGCGCGCGTGCTGCAACACGTTTCTGTGTAGTCGTAGATCTGTTCGAGCGCACGAATGGTCAGGCGGTAGTCGCCACAGCGAGCCGCGGCGCGCTGTCGCCGCAGCGATCATCACCTCTCCCGAAGGGAGAGGTCGGATTGCATCGGAGATGCAATCCGGGTGAGGGGTTCAGGTGTGAATCACGCTACGAGTCCCCGAGCGGCGCCCCCTCACCCGGCGCTGCGCGCCGACCTCTCCCCGGTGGGGAGAGGTGAAGGGTGACCGCGGTCAGCGCGGGCAATGCGATTAGTCTGCTACCCTTCCGCCTCGTCCTCGTGCTCGGCCTGGGACAGCTCGGCGATAGCAAGATCGCCGGAGTCGGCCATGCGGGCCTTGGCGATTGTTCTTACATGCGCGGCGAGGGCCGGCATGCGGGCGATCAGGGCGTGGAAATCCTGCGCGTCCAGCACCAGCAGCCGGGTCTTGCGCGTCGCCGTCACGGTGCCGGAGCGCTTGGTTCGGTGCAGGAGCGCGATCTCGCCGAAGAACGTGCCGTCGGCGAGCTTCACGCATTGCGTCGGCAGCTCGATCTCGACCTCGCCCGCGGTGATGAAATACATCGATGATGCCGCATCGCCGCGCCGCACCAGCACCTCGCCGGATTCGATCGTGCGGGCGCGGAGCAGCCGCATGATGTCGGCGATCTCCGAAGCGTTGAGATGCGAGAACAGCGGCACCTTGGCGAGCATGCCCCAGGTGACGACGAAGTCGCGCCGCTTGATCTCCTCGGCGAAGGCGGTGGAGATGATGGCGACCGGCAGAGCGATCATGGCAAAGCCCCAGATGATCGCGACCACGGTGATGATGCGGCCGAGCGGCGTCACCGGCACGACGTCGCCATAGCCGACAGTGCCGAGCGTCACGATCGCCCACCACATCGCATGCGGGATGGTACCGAACTTGTCCGGCTGCACGTCGCGCTCGACGGCGTAGAGCAGCGAGGCGAACAGCAGCACCGCGCCGGCCAGGATGACGAGGCAGCCGACCAGAGTGCGGCGCTCGGCCTGCACCGCCGACAACAGCGAGCGCAGCGCCGGCGAATACCGCACCAGCTTGAGGAACGGCAGCACGATGGACACCGCTTCCAGGCTGCGGTCGCCGAGCGCGAGCGCAATCGTGGCCGGCACGAACGACAGGAGATCAATGACGCCGAGCGCAGAGAGGGCGTAAGCCAGGCGGTCCCGCCACGGCGACTGCCGCCTGGGCATGTGGCCGGCGACGCTCCAGAGCCGCGCGAAATATTCGGCGGCGAACACGACCAGGGCCACGATCTTGATCAGCCGCAGCGGCCAGCCGAAGCTGGCCGCGATGTCCGGGTCCGACGCCAGCACCACCGCCAGCACGTCGAGCGTGATGACCGCCACGATCAGCTGGATCAGGCGCGACCCGTGCGTGCTCGGCAGATGGTCGTGCTCGAGCAGCTCGTAGAGCCGGTCCCGCAAATCGGGGTTGCGAACGCTCTCGCCCGGCCCGAGCAGCGGCACGTCAGCCGGCCTTGCTGATCGCGCTCTCGATCGCGGCCAGCGCAGCCTCCGCCTTGGATCCATCGGGGCCGCCGGCCTGAGCCATGTCCGGCCGGCCGCCGCCGCCCTTGCCGCCCAGCGCCTCGGACGCCGCGCGCACCAGCTCGACCGCGTTGAAGCGCGACGTGAGATCGGCGGTGACGCCGACGACGACGCCGGCCTTGCCGTCCTCGGAGGTCGCCACCAGCGCGACCACCCCGGAGCCGAGCTGCTTCTTGGCCTCGTCGGCAAGCGACTTGAGGTCCTTCATCTCGATGCCGGAGACGGCGCGCGCCATCAGCTTGATGCCGGAGACGTCACGAACCCCGGCTGCCGGCGAGCCGTTGCCGATCGAGGTGCCGCTGCCCATCGCGAGCTTCTTGCGCGCATCCGACAGCTCGCGCTCGAGCTTCTTGCGCTCCTCCATCAGCGCGGCGATGCGCGACGGTACCTCGTCGACGGTGGTGCGCAGCTCGGCCGCGGCCGCCTTGGCGAGCGAGAGATTGTGGTTGGCATGCGCGCGGGCGCCGCGCGCCGTCAGCGCCTCGATGCGGCGGACGCCGGAGGCCACCGCACTCTCGGAGGTGACCGCGATCAGGCCGATGTCGCCGGTGCGCTTCACATGCGTGCCGCCGCAGAGCTCCACGGACCAGCCCATCGCATTGGCGCCGTGGTCGCGCGCGGCATTGCCCATCGACACGACGCGAACTTCGTCGCCGTATTTCTCGCCGAACAGCGCGCGGGCACCGGCCTCGCGGGCATCGTCGAGCCCCATCAGCCGGGTCGTGACCTCGGCATTCTCCAGTACGACGTCGTTGGCGATGTCCTCGACGCGCGCGAGCTCCTCCGCCGTGATCGGCTTCGGGTGCACGAAGTCGAAGCGCAGGCGGTCGGGCGAGACCAGCGAGCCGCGCTGGGCGATGTGGTCGCCGAGCACCTGGCGCAGCGCCTCGTGCAGGATGTGGGTCGCCGAATGGTTGGCGCGGATCGCCGAACGGCGGGAGTGATCGACCTCGAGCTGCAGCGGGGTGCCGAGCTTGAGCGTGCCCTGCTCCACCGTGCCGATATGCGCGAACAGATCGCCGGCCTTCTTCTGGGTGTCGGTGATGCGGACGCGGACGCCCTCGCCGGTCAGCACGCCGGTGTCGCCGACCTGGCCGCCGGACTCGCCATAGAACGGCGTCTGGTTGAGCACGATCGCGCCGCTCTCGCCGGCCTTCAGGCTGTCGACCTCGGCGCCGTCCTTGACCAGCGCGGTGACGGCGCCCTCGGCCGTCTCGGTCTCGTAGCCGAGGAACTCGGTGGCGCCGAGTTTCTCGCGCAGCGGGAACCAGACGGTCTCGGTGGCCGCCTCACCCGAGCCGGCCCAGGCCGCGCGCGCCTTCGCCTTCTGCCGCTCCATGGCGTCGGTGAAGGAGGCCTGGTCGACGCTGATGCCGCGCGACTTCAGCGCGTCCTGGGTGAGGTCGAGCGGGAAGCCATAGGTGTCGTACAGCGTGAAGGCGACGTCGCCGTCGAACATGTCCCCCTTCGACAGCGAGGCCGACTTCTCGTCGAGGATGGCGAGCCCGCGCTCCAGCGTCTTGCGGAAGCGGGTCTCTTCCAGCCGCAGGGTCTCCTTGATCAGTCCCTCGGCGCGGATCAGCTCCGGATAGGCCTGGCCCATCTCGCGGGTGAGCGCGCCGACCAGCTTGTGCATCAAGGGCTCGCGGGCGCCGAGCAGCTGGGCGTGGCGCATCGCGCGGCGCATGATCCGGCGCAGCACATAGCCGCGGCCTTCGTTGGACGGCAGCACGCCGTCGGAGATCAGGAACGACGAGGCGCGGAGGTGGTCGGCGATGACACGTAGGCTCGCCTTCTGCGGGCCCTGCGGGTCGGCATTGGTGAGGTCGGCAATGGCGCGGATCAGCGCGACGAACAGGTCGATGTCGTAATTGTCGTGCTTGCCCTGCAGCACCGCGGCGACGCGCTCGAGGCCCGCGCCGGTGTCGATCGACGGCTTCGGCAGGGGATTACGGACCCCGCCCTCGAGCTGCTCGTACTGCATGAACACGAGGTTCCAGATCTCGATGAAGCGGTCGCCATCCGCCTCCGGCGAGCCCGGCGGGCCGCCCCAGATCTTGTCGCCGTGGTCGTAGAAGATCTCCGAGCACGGGCCGCACGGGCCGGTGTCGCCCATCTGCCAGAAATTGTCCGAGCCCGCGATGCGGATGATGCGCGACTCCGGCAGCCCCGCGATCTTCTTCCACAGCCCGAACGCCTCGTCGTCGTCGATATAGACGGTCGCGGTCAGCTTGTCCTTCGGGAGGCCGAACTCCTTGGTGACGAGCTTCCAGGCGAGCTCGATGGCGTTCTCCTTGAAGTAGTCGCCGAAGGAGAAGTTGCCGAGCATCTCGAAGAAGGTGTGGTGCCGGGCGGTGTAGCCGACATTGTCGAGGTCGTTGTGCTTGCCCCCCGCCCGGACGCATTTCTGCGACGTGGTGGCGCGGTTGTAGGGCCGCTTCTCGACGCCGGTGAAGACGTTCTTGAACTGCACCATGCCGGCGTTCGTGAACATCAACGTCGGGTCGTTGCGCGGCACGAGCGGCGAGGACGGCACGATCTCGTGGCCGTTCGCAGCGAAGAAATTGAGGAAGGTCGACCTGATCTCGTTGACGCCGCTCATAGCAATCCAATCGAAGAAGTCCGGGAATTCGGCGGCATTGCTTTTAGACAAGGGACTATCGCGTGTCCAGAAACTGTGCAGAAACATCATGGGGTTGCTGCACGGCTCCTAAAGCTGGTTGAAAGCCACGGTGACGCGTTGACAGCTCGGGTGAGCTGGTGTTTTGTCGGCGCACTGACGTTAGTCGCGTCGGGAGAGATCGGTCTTCTGAGGTTCTGGTTGAACTTCAAGGGATCGGCGCCGAAGGAGCAACCGCCCCGGAAACTCTCAGGCAAAAGGACCCTCGCGACTTCAACTGCATCTGGAAAGAGACGCTTCACCGGCCAGAACCCGGGAGGCGTCCGCCGACGGGATAATACTCTCAGGCACAGCGACAGATGGGGCTTCGGTGGTGTTTTTCGGGACTGGTCCCGAGGAACCGCGCGAGGACCCCTGATGGCTGAACCGGCTGCTGCTCTCTCCACTTCTCTCAAACGAACACCGCTGTATGCGCTGCATGTCAGCCTCGGCGGCAAGATGGTGCCGTTCGCGGGCTATGAGATGCCCGTGCAATACGCGCCCGGCGTGCTCAAGGAGCACCTCCATACCCGCGCCGCCGCGGGCCTGTTCGACGTTTCCCACATGGGCCAGGTCGCGTTGGTGCCGAAATCCGGCAAGGTGGCCGACGCAGCAGCGGCGTTGGAACGGCTGGTGCCGCAAGACATCGTCGGCATTCCCGCGGGCCGCCAGCGCTATGCCCAGTTCACCAATGCACAGGGCGGCATTCTCGACGACCTGATGGTGGCGAATTTCGGCGAGCACCTGGTGCTGGTGGTCAACGCCGCCTGCAAGGAGGCGGACACCCAGTTGCTGCGCGACGGATTGTCAGACGTCTGCGACGTGCAGCCGCTGACCGACCGGGCGCTGCTGGCGCTGCAGGGTCCGAAGGCGGCATCCGTGCTGGCGAAATTCTGTGCAGACGCCGAGACCATGCGGTTCATGGATTCGGGCCCGCGCATGGTCGACGGGCTCGCCTGCTACGTCTCGCGCTCGGGCTATACCGGCGAGGACGGCTACGAGATCTCGGTGCCGGCCGACAAGGCCGAGCAGCTTGCGGAAGCGCTGCTGTCCGACAAGGACGTCCTGCCGATCGGCCTCGGCGCCCGCGACAGCCTGCGGCTCGAAGCCGGGCTCTGCCTCTACGGCCATGACATCGACACCGGCACGACGCCGGTCGAGGCGGCGCTGGAATGGTCGGTGCAGAAGGTCCGGCGATCAGGCGGCGCGCGCGCCGGCGGCTTCCCGGGCGCCGACAAGATCCTGGCGCAGTTCGACGGTGGCGCGACGCGCCGCCGGGTGGGCCTGCGGCCCGAGGGCCGCGCGCCGGTGCGCGAGGGCGCGACGTTGTTCGCGACCGCCGACTCGACCGAACCGGTCGGCAAGGTCACCTCGGGCGGCTTCGGTCCGACGCTGAACGCGCCAGTCGCGATGGGCTACGTGCCGACCGCCCTCGCCGCGCTGGACACCCAGCTGTTCGCCGACGTGCGCGGGCAGCGGCTGCCGCTGCGCGTCGCCGCCACGCCTTTCGTTCCCAATACCTACAAACGTTGATCCTTAAAAGCGCTGAAGGACGTCCATGACCACGCTGTACACCTCCGACCATGAATGGCTCAGCATCGAGGGCGATGTCGCCACCATCGGCATTACCGACTACGCGCAGGCGCAGCTCGGCGACGTTGTGTTCGTCGAGCTGCCGCAGGTCGGCCGCGCGCTGAAGAAGACGGAAGCCGCCGCCGTGGTCGAATCGGTCAAGGCCGCCTCCGACGTCTACGCGCCGATCACAGGCGAGGTGGTCGAGGTGAACCAGGCGATCGTCGACGAGCCGGCGCTGGTCAACACCGATGCCGACGGCAAGGCCTGGTTCTTCAAGCTCAAGATCGCCGACAAATCCGAGCTCGGCGGCCTGATGGATGCGGCCGCCTACAAGGCGCACACGGCGTAATGACTCCGCGGGCCGCCACACCCGCCGTCATGCCCCGCGCAGGCGGGGCCTCCAGTACTCACCGGCGGCAGCGGTCGAACAGAGACGCCTCGGCGTACTGGATCGTCCGCTGCAGCCTGTCCTCGGGCTCGCCGGAGGCGAGACCCGGGGACGGACGATGACACCAACTTTGGATCTTCCAGCGAGGCCCTCATGACCACGCCGCTCAAGCCGCTCGATGATGCCGCCACCAGCTTCGCCCGCCGCCATATCGGTCCGTCTCCGCGCGACGTCGCGGCGATGCTGGAGACCGTGGGCGCCAAGAGCGTCGCGGAGCTGATGGCGCAGACCCTGCCCGGAACGATCCGGCAGGCTGCCCCGCTCGACATCGGCCTTGCCCTGAGCGAGACCGAGGCACTGTCGCACATGCGCGCGCTGGCGGCGCAGAACCAGGTGTTCACCTCGCTGATCGGCCAGGGCTATTCCGGCACGCTCATGCCGGCGGTGATCCAGCGCAACATCCTCGAGAACCCGGCCTGGTACACGGCCTACACGCCCTATCAGCCCGAGATCAGCCAGGGCCGGCTGGAGGCGCTTTTCAACTTCCAGACCATGATCTGCGACCTCGCCGGGCTCGACGTCGCCAACGCCTCGCTGCTCGACGAAGGCACCGCGGCGGCGGAGGCGATGGCCCTGGCGGAGCGTTCGGCGCGGGCGAAGACCAAGGCGTTCTTCGTCGACCGGAACGTTCACCCGCAGACACTGGCTGTATTGCGCACCCGCGCCGAGCCGCTGGGCTGGCAGCTGATCGTCGGCGATCCTACGAAGGACCTGGAAGGCGCCGAGGTGTTCGGCGGACTACTGCAGTATCCCGACACGACCGGCGCCTTGCGCGATCCGCGCGCCGCCATCGCCAAGCTGCACGACAAGGGCGCGCTGGCCATTCTCGCCGCGGACCTCCTGGCGCTGACCGTGATCGCCTCGCCCGGCGAGCTCGGGGCCGACATCGCGATCGGCTCGGCGCAGCGTTTTGGCGTGCCGATGGGCTATGGCGGGCCGCACGCCGCCTACATGGCGGTGCGCGACGCGCTGAAGCGCTCGCTGCCTGGCCGCATCGTCGGCCTCTCGGTCGATTCGCGCGGCGCGCCCGCCTATCGGCTGGCGCTGCAGACCCGCGAGCAGCACATCCGCCGCGAAAAGGCGACCTCGAACATCTGCACGGCGCAGGTGCTGCTGGCGGTGATCGCCGCGATGTACGCGGTCTATCACGGCCCCGAAGGGTTGAAGGCGATTGCGCGCACGGTGCATCGCCGGACGGCGGTGCTGGCGGCCGGCTTGCGCAAGCTCGGCTTTGCACCGGCGAATGACGCCTTCTTCGACACGGTCACCGTGGAGGTCGGCGCCAAGGCCTCCTCGATCATCGCGCGCGCGGAAGGCGAGCGGATCAATCTCGGCCGCGACGGCAGCAGGCTCCGCATCGCGCTCGATGAGACGACGACAGATGATGTCGTCGAAGCGGTCTGGCGCGCGTTTGGTGGTGAGCTCTCCTACGCGGCGCTGGAAGCTGAGGCGCACGAGGCGCTGCCGGCCGAGTTGAAGCGGCAGCGGCCGTACCTGACTCATCCGGTGTTCCACGCGCATCGCTCGGAGACGGAGATGCTACGCTATTTGCGCAAGCTCGCCGACCGCGACCTCGCGCTCGACCGCGCGATGATTCCGCTCGGCTCCTGCACGATGAAGCTGAATGCGACCACCGAGATGATCCCGCTGACCTGGCCGGAATTTGGCAGCCTGCATCCGTTCGTGCCGCGCGCCCAGGCCGCGGGCTATCACGCGATGTTTGCCGACCTCGAAGATTGGCTGTGCCGGATCTCCGGCTACGACGCGGTGTCGCTGCAACCCAACTCCGGCGCGCAGGGCGAATATGCCGGGCTCCTGGCGATCCGCGGCTATCATGCGGCGCGCGGCGAGAGCCACCGCACGATCTGCCTGATCCCCTCCTCCGCCCACGGCACCAATCCGGCCTCCGCGCACATGGTCGGCATGGAGGTGGTCGTCGTCGGCTGCGACGCAGGCGGCAATGTCGACCTCGCCGACCTCCTGGCCAAGGCGGAGGCGCACAGCAAAAAGCTCGCGGCGATCATGATCACCTATCCCTCGACCCATGGCGTGTTCGAGGAGCACATCCGCGACATCTGCGACATCGTCCACGCGCATGGCGGCCAGGTCTATCTCGATGGCGCCAATCTCAACGCCCAGGTCGGCCTCGCCCGTCCCGGCGACTACGGCGCCGATGTCAGCCATTTCAATTTGCACAAGACGTTCTGCATCCCGCATGGCGGCGGCGGCCCGGGCATGGGCCCGATCGGCGTCAAGGCGCATCTCGCACCCTTCCTGCCTGGCCACCCCGCCACCGACGGTAGCAGCCCGCATCCGGTCGGCCCGGTCTCGGCCGCGCCCTATGGCTCGGCCTCGATCCTGACCATCTCCTACATCTACATGCTGTTGATGGGCGGCGAGGGCCTGACGCGGGCCACCGAGATCGCAATCCTCAACGCCAACTATGTCGCGGCGCGGCTGGATGCGCATTTCCCGGTGCTCTATCGCAACGAGCGCGGCCGCGTGGCGCATGAGTGCATCATCGATCCGCGCCCGCTCAAGCCAACCAGCGGCGTCACCGTCGATGACATCGCCAAGCGGCTGATCGACTACGGCTTCCATGCGCCGACGATGAGCTTTCCGGTCGCCGGCACCTTGATGATCGAGCCGACCGAGTCGGAATCCAAGGCCGAGCTCGACCGCTTCTGCGACGCCATGATCGCGATCCGCAAGGAGATCGCCGAGGTTGAACAGGGCCGCTTCAAGATCGAGGCCTCACCGCTGCGCCACGCCCCGCACACGGTGCACGACATCGCCGATGACGAGTGGACCCGCGCCTACCGCCGCAGCGAAGGCTGTTTCCCCGCCGGCACCTCGCGAACCGACAAGTACTGGTGCCCGGTCGGCCGCGTCGACAACGTCTACGGCGACCGCAACCTGGTGTGCTCCTGCCCGCCGATCGGCGACTACGCCCAGGCGGCGGAGTAATCGCGCTCTCAGTTCGTCCCTGTCACGACGAGCTGAGCTGCTGCTCTCTTGCCGTCATTCCGGGCAATCATCGATGCGTATGCGCGTCGATGATCGAACCCCGAATGACCGTGGGTGGGCTACAGCCGACTGAGATCGGGCCGCATCCCGACAAGGGGACGACGCGTCAATTGCGAAGGCCGGTAGTAATCACCGCGGCCTGTCGGGCCGACGCGCGCCAGCGGCCCCTCCTAGAACCCCCTCAAGAACAAAACGGGCGCCGAGGTCCACTGACCGGCGCCCGTTCCGTTTGATCTCTTTTGACGACCTGCGGCCCCTACTCCTCCGCCGGCTCCTCGTCGTCGGAGTCGCGCTCGGCGTTGCCGGCCAGAATCTGCTCGGCGATCAGGCCGGAGTTCTGGCGGATCGCAGCCTCGATCTTGGCAGTCATATCCGGGTTGGTCTTGAGGAACGTCTTCGAGTTCTCCCGTCCCTGCCCGAGCCGCTGGCTGTCGTAGGAGAACCAGGCGCCGGACTTCTCGACGATGCCGGCCTTGACGCCGAGATCGAGAATCTCGCCCATCTTGGACACGCCCTCGCCGTACATGATGTCGAACTCGACCTGCTTGAACGGCGGCGCCAGCTTGTTCTTCACCACTTTCACGCGGGTGGAGTTGCCGATCACCTCGTCGCGCTCCTTGATCGCGCCGATACGGCGGATGTCGAGGCGCACCGAGGCGTAGAACTTCAGCGCGTTGCCGCCCGTGGTGGTCTCCGGCGAGCCGTACATCACACCGATCTTCATGCGGATCTGGTTGATGAAGATCACCATGGTGTTGGACTTGTTGATCGAGGCCGTCAGCTTGCGCAGCGCCTGGCTCATCAGGCGCGCCTGCAGGCCCGGCAGCGACTCGCCCATCTCGCCCTCGAGCTCGGCCTTCGGCACCAGCGCCGCCACGGAATCGACGACCAGAACGTCGACAGCGCCGGAGCGCACCAGGGTGTCGCAGATCTCCAGCGCCTGCTCGCCCGTATCCGGCTGCGAGATCAGGAGCTCGTCGATATTGACGCCCAGCTTGCGCGCATAGACCGGATCGAGCGCATGCTCGGCATCGATGAAGGCGCAGATGCCGCCCTTCTTCTGCGCTTCCGCCACGGTGTGCAGCGCCAGCGTGGTCTTGCCCGAGGATTCCGGCCCGTAGATCTCGACGATGCGCCCCTTCGGCAGGCCGCCAATCCCGAGCGCGATATCCAGCCCGAGCGAACCGGTCGAGACCGTCTCGACATCCATCGAGCGGTCGTTCTTGCCCAGCTTCATCACCGAGCCCTTGCCGAACTGGCGCTCGATCTGTGACAGCGCAGCGGAGAGCGCCTTACTCTTATCCATGGAGGAACCTTCGACGATACGCAGGGCGGTGGCGGACATTGGCGCTCCTTATGGCGGGGATTCGCGGGCTGGACAAATGGTTAACGAGGCCGGGCAACAATCTTGAGGTGAATGTACCTGATCTGTTCTTTGTTCGCAATATGTTCTTTTGATCGTTTGCCAGCTTCAGGGGCCGCCGTGGGGGGGGGGCGGGACTGAGCCAAGGGGGAGCCAGAGGAGCTATGTCACGAGCAAGAGCAAAGGCCACCGAGCGCCGGAGGTCCGGTACGGTGGCGCGGTCATCGCGGGGCAACGATCAGGCAGACGGTTGAACCAGACGCGAGACCGGCGGAGCAGACGGCGCTGATTTCAGCAAGCCATCAGCCTCACTCGATCCTATTGTTCCTCACCTGCGACAGGCTCGCTCTCTATCAGAAATTGTAGAGCTTATCGGACGCTTGCAACGGCACTTCGGTCTTGTATCTGGTTGAGAGCGGCGCTCCGCGCGCGAGAACCTCATGACGCCTGACACCACACCTACCCTCACCTTGTGGCGCCCCGTCGGCCCGAAGGAGCTCGCCCTGATCGAGGCCACGGGCATGCGTGCGTTTCCGCCACGCCTGCCCGAGCAGCCGATCTTCTATCCGGTTCTGACAGAGGACTATGCGGTGAAGATTGCGCGCGACTGGAATGTGCCGGCCAGCGGCAGCGGCCATGTTCTGCGCTTTCAAGTTCGACGAGAGTTCATCGACCGCTATGACGTCCGAGAGGCCGGCGGGCGCGACCATCTCGAGTACTGGATTCCGAGCGAAGATCTCGCCGACTTCAACGCAGCCATCGTCGGCATAATCACGCTCGTCAGAAGTTTTCCTTGAAACAACCGGACTTCCGCTCACGTGCGGACACCGCACGTCCGTGGTTCTCCTGAGAGGAACGAAGTTCCCGGCCGTCTTCTGCTTTTGTTCGGCCCATCGTGTGAGCAGGCGCACGGTTTTCGTGCAACGCGCGGCGAGGTTCCCGTGCTTCTCCACGCGGTCGCACGTTCGATGCGGACCATCGCGGCTGCGTTGCTAACAGCAGACGAGCGCCCTCACCGATCGCACTTCTGGATTATCCTAACAAACGGCAATTCCATGGACCCGCCAGTTCCCGCCTTAGTTGCAACGAAGCGAGTACGCCACGCGGTTGCGGCGGATATGATGCACGACAGCCAATGCGGATCGCCAAGCAGACGTGTTCCACATCGCAGGACGTTGTTGTCCGCTTGGGCGCGCCGCAGACCGTCGAACGAGGATGCCGTGGTTAGGCCGGTACCGAGGTCGTGCGCCGGACCGAACAGGGGGTCCATTCTTGAAACGCGTCAAACATTGCGATAAACTTTTGGTTGTGGTAGGAAGCGCGTAATGAGCGCACGACGAATTTTGAATAGCCCTGGATTTGTTTGTTCGTGTTCGATCATCGGCGGCGCATGTCGACTGGCTCACTCGGCCGAGAGATGTGCGTCTCCCCTTCCATGACACCCGCAAGTGCAATCTGCAGATTGCTTCTGCAGATCCGTCACACGTAGGCGCACGGCCCTGAAACCATCCGCGCCCAAAGAAAGCCCTGGACCCTTGGTCCAGGGCTTTCGACGTCAGGCTGGGCGCTCGCGGTACCCGGTGATCTACATTGCATTTCGTGCGGTGCCCGGAACGGATCGTTCTGCGCATCGAGCTTTATTCGCAACGTGGTCGCGCCGGCGATCGACGCTGTCCGGCCTGTGATGATCTGCTCGGGACGGTCGACGGGTCGACCGAAGTGGTCTACCGCCTGGCGGTCACGCCGGAGCGGATCTCGATCCATGCCGGACGGGGTGCATGATCTCAGCAATCTTTTGCAACCTTGATGTGACGCAAGGCGCGCCGGGCAACCGCTTCTATGATGATCTTGTCACTGCCGAACTGCCCTCGCGGGAAGCTACGACGCTGATGCCGAGCCTCGGATCGGGTCGGTCCGAGGCTCATGCGTTCGCCTCCCATAAGTCCGCATGTTGCTGCAAGAGCCGCACATGTCGGCCTCGCAACTAACAGCCCTCGCGGGCGAGGCGAGCGACCGTATTTTACCGGAATTGATCCAGGGGCCTTTTGCGCCTCCATTTACGCTGCGTTCATCAAACCCAGCGGCCTGGGGCGGTCAGGGCTCACCGGTTTTGGCAATGCCGCTCTATTTCTTTCGTATCCGTAACGGCCACTTCTCAGGCGCGTCCGAGTATGGGACTGAATGCGCCGATCGCAATGCAGCGTGGAAAGAAATGACCACGGTCTGCGCCGATATGGCCAGCAGCATCTCGCGCAAGCTCGCCGAGAACTCCGAGTGGCAGATGGAGCTGCTCGATGAGGCGCGGCAACCGGTGTTTCGCATCAGGATCGTCGCCGAGTCGCTTGACCAGGCCTGAGACCCGAGCCCGATCAATTCTGGATTGCATCAGAGCAGTTCGAATCATCAAAACTTGCATCGCAGGATGCGACTGCCTGTCATTTCGGCAGGCAACCTTGATTTAGATCAAGTAGCCAGTCCCCATCCTGGCCGACACTTAAATTTGTATGGGTAATCTGATCTTCAAATGTCCCCGCACCGGAATGAACGTGCAGCACTGGCTGGAAGAGCCAAAGCCGGGCGATCCCGCATGCGCCTATGAGACCGTGGTGTGCAAGGCCTGCACCCGGCTTCACTTCATCAACCGCGATACGCGCAAGTTGCTCGGCGAGAGGGAGTAAGCGGCGGACGGCGGATCAATCCGCGCTCGGCAATCGCCGCATCGTGAATTCGATGGCGCCATCGGGAAGCTCGCGCCAGCTTTCCACCGCGCTCATGTAGCCCGCCTTGGGGTAGCGCGTCAGATAATCCCGTGCCTTGGCACGTGCTTCCTCGCGCGGGAGCGTGAACGTATCGCGCACGTAGCCGTCGCGAACGCGCCCAGCCTCGTTCCGGCGCCGGTCCGCCATCCGGCTGGCAATGTCTCGCGGGCGCAACCCCATCGACCAACTCCAACGCGTTGCCACCCCGTCAATATAGACGAGGCCGCGCGGAATCCGAGTCGCCCTGTGCCCGGGCCGGAGCAAACGGTCCGATCAGTTGGTGCTGGCGCCAGACTTCGGCTTCTTGGCCGCCGTGGTCTTGACCGGGGGAGTCGCCTTGGGCTGTTCCACGGCGCGCACATTGCCCCACGGATCGGAACTCGTCTTGGCGTCGGGGATCTTGCGGATGGTTTCCTTGTAGGCCTTCTCGCGCGCTGCGTCGGCCTCCTTCTCCTCGGGGGTCTTGGACGGACCATCCGCGAGAAGATTGATGTTCGGCATCTGCGCCTGCGCCGGCATGGCCCAGCCGGCCAGCAAGGCGACCGTCATCGTCACGATCAGCTTCTTCATTGGCTACTCCCCGGTATCGGCCGCCTTATACCATTGCTGCGCCCCGCGCCAAGCGTGGACCGGCGCGTCCTGGCGCCGCGTCCGGACGATCTCGCGCCCCGTCGGACTGTCGCCTGTACCGCTTTCATCATAGGATTCGAACTCCGACCTTTTCAAGCCGCAGGCCTGTGGCGCTCGGACGGCGCTCCGCCCGGAGCGAACCCGCAACACGAAACGACAAGTCACGAAACGATTGGGAGGATCTTGCGCGTGCCGAACGACATCTCGGATTTCACCATCGATCAGGCGCGACGCATCCTGGACGACGTGTTCGCCCCCTGGATCAAGGATCTTGCCCTGATCGTCGAGGACATCGCGCCATCCGTGCAAGGTGAGCCGGGCGCCATCCTGCGCATGCCGTTCTCATCACGGCTTTGCCGCGACAATGGCGTGGTCTGCGGCCAGGCGCTGATGGCTTTTGCTGACACCGCGATGGTCATCGCGATGGTCACCGCAAGCGGCGGCTACCGGCCGATGACCACCGTCGACCAAACCACGCATTTCATGCGCGCTGTGGCGTCGTCCGACGTGCTGGCGGAGGCCCGCGTCGTGCGGATGGGACGGACCATGAGCTTCGGCCGGGTGACGCTGACGAGCGCCAGCGACGGCAAGCCCGCGGCCATGGTGTCGAGCGCCTTCGCGATGCTTTGATGCCGGACCTTGACGTCCCGCACGACTACGGAGGTTTAACAAAACGTGAACAGGCCAGCCCGGCCTTCCATGACCCGATTCATCCCAATGAAACCGGGGCCTGATTTATTTTATGCGCTTTTGACGTGAAAGGTGGCGCCATTCGGCATCGGGTTACAGGCCATGAGCGAGACGAGTGAAAAGCGCATCGCGCCCCGGCATCGGGTGCTCAAGCAAGGCAGGCTGGCGTTCGACGGCGGCGGCGCGGTCGATTGCATGGTTCGCAACATGTCGGACACCGGCGCGCGGGTCGAGGTGGTCAGCCCGGTCGGGTTGCCCGAAGCTTTCACGCTGGTGATCCCCGCCGACAAGTTCACGCGGCGCTGTCACGCGGTGTGGAGCCACGACAAGCGGATCGGCGTCGCCTTCGACTGACGTGATGCGGCGAGCGCACCAGGGTACGCCGCCGCATGCGCCATCGCTCCATCTGCGACGACCTGGACAGATGACGGGATCGAACGCCGCCGCCTGCCCGATGACCGTCAGTATCCATAACCCCGGCGCGTCGGATAGCTCTGAGGGCCGCGGCTGTAGCCACCTCCGCCATAGCCGCCACCGATGCCGACCCCGATGCTCACCGGCGGCACCACCCGCACCGGCGGACCGTAATACTCCCGCGGCGGCGGCGGCGCATAGACCACGACATCGTCGCCGGGATCACGGCGCGGCGGACGACTGGCGCGCTTCGGCGGATCCTCGTCACGCTTCCTCACCGGCTTTTCCTCGACCCGCTTGGGCGTCTCAGATTTCCGCGGCGTCGGCGTCTGCGAGCACGGACAGGTCGGTCCGGCCGCGGCATTGGTCGGAATGATCGCCGGCGCGGCCGCCGGAATGGCTGCATTGGCTGCCGCGACGACCGGCGGCACCACCGGACGATTGCGCAGCCGCTCGATCAGCTTGCGCGCGGTCGGCGTCAAGTCGCTATCAGGATAGCGATCGAGAAAGCCCTGATAGGAGGCAACCGTGTTGATCAGCACGGCCTCGTTCCAGGCCGCCATCCGATTATGCAGGTCCAGCCATTGCCGCGCCTGAGGTCCATAGGGCGCAGCCGTGTAGAGCGTGACGAAGGCCTCGTAGGCCTCGACGCTGCCATCGCCGACGATGATCTCGTTGGCGGCCTCGATCGGCTTTCCCTGCAGGCTGCGCTTCCATTCGTCGACACTGCGCTTCACGGCCACCGGCCGCGGCCCGGCATTGGCCGCGCTGGCATCAGCGGCGACGACGAAGCGGAAATCCTCGGTCAGCGATGATGAATCCCATGGCGTCTGCCGGCCTTCGGTCGCCTTATTGACGGCGACGCGCACCCGCTTGAACGCTTCCTCGATCGGCAGGCCCGGCTCGCGGGCAGCCTGCAGCAGTGCCGTGGTGTAGGGACTGTTGGCGCCGCTGCCGTCCTCGGCCTCCGCACCCGGCGATGTCGAATAGGACAAGAACGTACCCGGCGCGCCGCTCTTGGTATCAAGCAACGCCAGGCCGCGGCCCGCGCTCTGATTGATGGCCGGGAACGGATTGTTGCGGCAGGCATCGAGAAGCAGGATACGCATCCGGCTCGGCACCGAGTTGAGCGTGTTGAGGAGATCGTTGAGCCGCACCGCCTGCAGCGGAATGTCGGCCTCGCGACGCGGATCGACATCGACGGGAACCAGGTAGTTCTCACCGTCGATCTGCAGACCATGACCGGCATAGAACACCAGCGCCACCGTGTCCGGTCCCTTGCTCGCGACCTTCGCGGCGAAATCGCCAACCTCGCGGTTCAGATCCCGCTGCGACAGGTCCGCTGCCGTCGTCACATCGAAGCCGGCCTCTCCCAGCATTTTCGCCATCGCCTTGGCGTCGTTCGCCGGATTGGGCAGCGGGGTGACCGACCGATAAGCCGACTGTCCGATCACCAGCGCCAGCCTGCTGCTTTCGGCCATTGCGGATGACAAACCGGCCAGCAGGCCACCTGCGACCAAGGCGGCCCTGAGAGCGTGGCGAAACATGGCGATCTCCGATCTGCGCGTGACGTGCCAGTTGGTCGAGCCGGTTCGCGACCCGGTTCACCGCCGAGAGCAAATGCCGCACGACAGCGCCAACCAGCTCGACCAAAGCCTCGCACGTCGATCGGACACCGTTGCTGCACGAGATTCCCGCAGCATTGCCGCGATCGCAGACTAGCGTCCGCGCCGCACGGGGGCGAAATCGATCATGCGGCTGACGGCGTCACAGGTAGGGCTGCTGATGGCTCTGCTGCTGCCCGGCTGCGCCGCCGATAACCAGTCACGTCTCCCTGCATTCATGCGCGTCAAGGAAGCGGAACCTGCTCCGCCCGAAGCTCCACCCGATGTCGCGCTGCTCGTCCGCAAGAACCTCGACATGATCTTCGTGGTCACCACGCAGCCGCGGGCTCTCGAGGCCACATCCGCGAAGCGGACCGATCGCGGCGACGCGTGGACCGCATGCGTGCGCGCCCGGATCGTCTCGATAGCCGGCGCTCCGCTTCCCAAGCAAACCTACAGGCTGACGATTCGACAGAATGAGATCATTGACCGGCGACGCGCCGGCCCTAGCGACAGCTGTGATCCCGAAATTTTCAAGCCGATCATGCCGACGAAGTGATTCAACCCAAAGGCGACATCGATCAGCTCCGTCGACCTTGGCTGATCACCAGACGCAACTCGGCGGAACCTGCTACCATTTTTCTCAAAGATTGTTAGTTCCCGGCTAACGTAAACCGGTGACCGGCCAGCGAACGAATGGGCCAAATTTAACGATTGTTCCGCAACATCGCCGCCACAACGTGGAATGATCCTGGACCCGGTTCTTCATGAACGTTCATCTTGTCGGCGATGACTCAGCCAAGCTAGCTCTGCTTCGCGGCATGCTGGCTGAGCGCTGCTCGCTTACATCGGAACTGATCGGTGACGCTGGCATCAAGGGCCACAACATCGACGCCATTGTCGTTGCCGCCGACCTCCGCGACGTCGACAACATCGCGGCCTTGAAGGAGATCTCCGATCGGCTCGCACGCATTCCGCGTCGCATCTTCCTGACCAACCACAAGTCCCGCCTGTCGACCGTCCAGGCCTATGCGCTTGGCGCGACGAGCGTGCTCTCGAGCACGCCCAGTCGCAATCAGCTGCTCGGAAAACTGCTCGACGCGAGGGCCACTCCGACCGCCAAGAGCGTCGCGACCGACGACCGCCAGGCCGCCTTCGCAGGCGCGTCCTGCATTGCCTCGATGTTCGCGGCGGTGCTGGGCGGCTCCGAGATCGACATCGAGGAAACGCGTCGCGCCGGCAAGCACATCGCGGATTGTATCGCCGAAAACGGCCTCTCGGACTGGCTCGCGACCGTCCGCCGTCACCATGAGGGCACCTATCAGCACTGTCTGCTGGTCACCGGCATCACCGTGGATTTCGGCCTGAGCCTCGGCGTTCACAGCTCGGATCTCGAGCGG
The DNA here is from genome assembly GCF_000239775.1 of Bradyrhizobium sp. ORS 375. Taxonomy (GTDB): domain Bacteria; phylum Pseudomonadota; class Alphaproteobacteria; order Rhizobiales; family Xanthobacteraceae; genus Bradyrhizobium. Next base: position 2,879 of record NZ_CAFI01000108.1, on the reverse strand, counting down.
CTCTACATGGCCGCGATGTTCCACGATATCGGCAAGGCCAGGATCCCGCTGGCCATCCTCGATAAGCCGGGCCGTCTCGACGTCAAGGAGCGCACGCTGGTCGAAACCCATCCGATAGCGGGATACGAAGCCCTGAAAGACAACGCCGCGATCACCGCCGAGGTGCTCAACGCGGTCCGCCATCATCATGAGTTCCTCGACGGCAGCGGCTACCCGGATGGATTGATGGACAACAACATCCCGGATCTGACGCGCATCCTCACGATCTCCGACATTTTCTCGGCTCTGATCGAATATCGCAGCTACAAGCCGGTGATGGCGCGCGAGAAGGCCTACCAGATCCTGCAGGGCATGGAAGGCAAGCTCGAGAAGCCGCTGGTCGGCGCATTCCGCGACGTCGCGCTGATGCGCTGATGCAACTGCGACCGTGGTCAATGCTCGGTTAAGCCGGCGGCGCAAATTTGAGCCGATCGGCAAGGCCTCTCTTGGCAGCTTTGCAATACCATTCAGCCGTACTGCGCGACGTTGCGCGCGCTCCGGGGGACTGTCGGGACGTGGCTGACATCATCGATCACACGATTGCACATGCTTCGCCGGCAGCGGAACGGCGCGGCATCCATGGCGGCGTGCTCGCGTCAGACCTGCCGTTGATTCCGCTCGATGCGGTGACCGATGCGGCATGGCGGCAACTCGCCGGCGATGCGCTGGAGCCGAATGGCTACTACCTGCCTGGCTGGGAACGCGCGGTGAGCGCGTCTGCGCAAGGCCGCACGGGGGTCTCGGCGCTCTCCGCCTGGAGCGACGCGCCGTCTCCGCGCCTCATCGGGCTTGCTCCTGTGACGTCGCTTTGGCGCGCTTACCGGCTGCCGCTGCCTGTCCTCACCAGCGGCCATCCCTACGGCACGTTGTGCACGCCGCTGCTCGACGCCGGCGGCCCGGATCTCGCGGTGAGACGGCTGCTCGACGCCGCGCGACGCGCGGGCGCCCGTGCGCTCCTGATGCGCGACATGTCGATCGCGGGTGCTGTGATGCAGGCGTTCGACGCCGTCCTGGGTCAGCAGCGCCTGCGTCCACGCCTCCTGCAATCCTATGAACGCGCTCTGCTCGATGCGACCGGCGATGGCGAGACGGTGCTGCACGATGCGCTCGGCGCCAAGAAGCTGAAGGAGCTGCGCCGTCAGCGCCATCGGCTGGCCGAGCATGGCGCGGTGCGCTTCGCGGTTGCGCGCACACCCGACGAGGTCGCCACTGCGCTCGAGAGCTTCCTGGCGCTCGAGGCGAGCGGCTGGAAGGGACGTCGCGGCACCGCGCTGATCCAGCATGACGGCGACGCCGCCTTCATCCGGCGGGCAGCGCCGGCGCTCGCGCAGGACGCGGCCTGTGAGATCGTCAGCCTGATGGCCGGAGAAACCGCTGTCGCCGCCGGCGTCGTGCTGCGCCATCGGGACCGCGCCTTCTTCTTCAAGCTCGGGGTCGACGAGCGATTTGCAAAATACTCGCCAGGGGTCCAGCTGACGCTCGATCTGACGCGCCACCTCTGCAGCGACCCGGCGATCAGCTCCGCCGATTCCACCGCAGGTCCCGACCACCCCATGATCAATCCGATCTGGCGCGGTCGGCTGGCGATCGGCGACGTGCTGATCCCGCTCTACGCACGCGATCCAGCCATCGAGATCATTCACGCCGCGCTGATCGCCCGACGCGAAGGCATCGGCCTGGCGCGGCGCGCGGTTCACGCGATCCGCCGCTGGCGAGCCGGCCGGACTACTCCGCAGCCGCCGCATTGACTTCCGACGACACCTGACGGATCGCCTGCGCCAGCATCTGCGGGTCCTGCGCACCCGAGACGGCGTATTTCTGCGCGAACACATAGGTCGGCACGCCGGAGATGCCTTTCTCGGCCGCCTCCTGCGCCTGCCCCGACACCAGCGCGACGTCATCCTCGGTCGCCAGCATCTTGCGGACCACGGCCGCATTGAGGCCGCAATCCGCGGCAGCCTGCACCAGCACCTCCGTGTCGGTGAGATCGCCGCCGTCGCGGAAGTACAATTCCATCAGCCGCTGTTTCATCTCCGGCGCCTTGCCGATCTGGCCGGCCCAATGGATGAGGCGATGACAGTCGGTGGTGTTGGGCTGGCGCGCGACCTTGTCGGGCCGGTAGCTCAGCCCCTCCTCCTCCGCCGCCGCGACCACGCGGCCCGCGATGCCCTTGTAGGCCTCCACGGAGCCGAACTTGGTCGTCAGATACTGCTCGCGGCTGATGCCCTCGCGCGGCACCCAGGGATTGAGGAAGAACGGCCGGTAGTTCAACTCGACCGGCACGTCCGGCACGAGCTTCAGCGCCTCCTCGATGCGATGCTTGCCGATGTAGCACCAGGGACAGACGACGTCGGAGACGACGTCGATGATCAGTGGCTTCAGGCTCATGCGCGTCGCTCCAGGTTCGCTCGGGCGTTTGGTCCAAGATAAGCCGGTGGCGGGCCAGCACAAGCCGGGGTCACAGCGCGGTAACCATCTCCTTCAGCCTGGTGGCGGTGATCTCGTCGGCCGGGAAGAAGGTCTCCAGCGCCAGCTCCGACAGCGTGACCTCGACGGGCGTGCCGAACACCATCGTCGTGGAGAAGAAGCTCAGCACGTCCATGCCGACCCGCAGCCGCAGCGGGATGACGACGCTGTCGGCAGCGAGCGGTGCCGATCGCGCCGGGATCGGATAGGATTTCAGCTCCTCGTAGAGCTTGAGCAACCCGGCATCCGCCGTCGCCTCGCACTGCCGGTGCAGCCGCTCGAGCAGATGGCCGCTCCATTCGGCGAGGTTCGCCGTCCGCCCGGCCAGTCCTTCGGGATGCAGCGCGAGGCGCAGCACGTTGAGCGGCGGCGCC
>NZ_CAFI01000109.1 GCF_000239775.1 Bradyrhizobium sp. ORS 375 | reverse complement strand
GGCCCCCAAGCGACACCGCCGCGGAGACCCCCACCCCCGACCCCTCCCCGCAAGGGGGAGGGGAGCGCACTGTCGATGCCGCCATTTAGTATGTTCTCTCCTCCGTCATTGCGAGCGAAGCGAAGCAATCCAGGGGGGCTCGGGTGGGACTCTGGATTGCTTCGTCGCTTCGCTCCTCGCAATGACGGTTGTGGTCGGGATGTCATTCCGGGGCAGCCCGTCAGGGCTGAACCCGGAATCTCGAGATTCCGGGTCTGGTCCTTCGGACCATCCCGGAATGACGGAGACGATTTCATGCCACCACACCCAAATTCTTCGCCGCCTGCCAGTTGCGCCAGAAGTCGTGGGGCATCTGGATGTGCGTCGCGCCGAGGAACGAGAACGCATCGTTGACCGCGTTGGAGAACGCCGGCACGCCGCCGACATTGGGGCTTTCGCCGACGCCCTTGGCACCGATCGGGTGGTGCGGCGACGGGGTCACGGTGAAGTCGGTCTCCCAATGCGGCGTCTCGACCGCGGTCGGCATGAAGAAGTCCATGAACGAGCCGGTGACGACGTTGCCTTCGGAATCGTAGCGGATCTCCTGGCCCATCGCGATGGCGAAGGCCTCGGTCAGGCCGCCATGCACCTGGCCCTCGATGATCATCGGGTTGATGCGGGTGCCGCAATCGTCGAGCGCATAGAAGCGCCGGACCTTGTACACGCCCGTATCCACGTCGATGTCCATCACGCAGAGATAGGCGCCGAACGGATAGGTCATGTTGGGCGGATCGTAGTAGCTGACCGCCTCCAGCCCCGGCTCCATGCCCGGCGGCACCGAATTGTACGCCGCCCAGCAGATGTCCTTCATCGACATCGCCTTCTCCGGCAGGCCCTTGACCCGGAAGCCGTCGATGTCCCACTCGAGATCGTCCTCGTGGACCTCGAGCTTGTAGGCCGCGATCATCTGCGCCTTGGCCTTGATCTTTCGGGCAGCCATCGCGATGGCCGCGCCGGCGACCGGCGTCGAGCGCGAGCCGTAGGTGCCGAGGCCGTAAGGCGCGGTGTCGGTGTTGCCCTCCTCGACCATGATGTTGTCGGCGGGAATGCCGATCTCGCTGGCGATGATCTGCGCCCAGGTGGTCTCGTGGCCCTGGCCCTGGCTCTTGGTGCCCATCCGCGCGATACCAGCGCCGGTCGGGTGCAGGCGGATCTCGCAGGAATCGAACATCGCGATCCCCAGGATATCGCAGTTCTTGGACGGGCCGGCGCCGACGATCTCGGTGAAAAAGCCGATGCCGATGCCCATGATCTCGCGCGTCTCGCCGCGCTTGAACGCGGCGCGCTTCTCGGCCTGCTCCTTGCGCAGACCGGCGTAGTCAACAGTCTCCATCATCTTGCGCATGGCGGTGTGGTAGTCACCGGAATCATATTCCCAGCCCAAGGCCGAATGATAGGGAAACTGCTCCGGCTTGACGAAGTTCTTCAGCCGAAGCTCGGCCGGGTCCATCCCGAGCTTCTGCGCGAGGATGTCCATCGCCCGCTCGATGCAATAGGCCGCCTCGGTGACGCGGAAGGAACAGCGATAGGCGACGCCGCCCGGCGCCTTGTTGGTGTAGACGCCGTCGACCGCGAGATGCGCAACCGGGAAGTCGTAGGAGCCGGTGACGATGTTGAAGAAGCCGGCCGGCCATTTCGACGGATCGGCGCAGGCATCGAAGCCGCCATGGTCGGCCAGCACGTGCACGCGCAGGCCGGTGACCTTGCCGTCCTTGGTCGCCGCGATCTCGGTCGTCATGTGATAGTCGCGCGCGAAGGCGGTGGCGGTGAGGTTCTCGATGCGGTCCTCGACCCATTTCACCGGCTTGCCGGTGACGATCGAGGCCACCGCCGCGCAGATGTAGCCGGGATAGGCGCCGACCTTGTTGCCGAAGCCGCCGCCGATATCGGGCGCGATGACGTGGATCTTCTGCTCCGGCAGTTTGGCGATCAGCGACACCACGGTGCGGATCACGTGCGGCGCCTGGAAGGTGCCCCAGATCGTCAGCTCGCCCTTGATCTTGTCGAACGAGCACACGCACTGGCAGGTTTCCAGTGGCGACGGATGGGTGCGGTGATAGGAGATCATCTCCTTGATCGTCACATCCGCCTTCTTGAACGCCGCGTCCGTCAGCTCCTTGTCGCCGACGCTCCACTCGAAAATGTGGTTGTGGTGCTTGCGCGGGCCGTGCGCGCCTGATGTCTTGCCGGCGAGATCCTCGCGCAGCACCGGCGCATCGGGGTCCATCGCCTTGAACGGATCGACCAGCACCGGCAGCGGCTCGTAGTCGACGACCACCTTGGACACGCCGTCATCGGCAGCGTAGCGGTCGGTGGCGACGACGAAGGCAACCTCCTGGTTCTGGAACAGCACCTTGCCGTCGGCGAGCACCATCTGCACGTCGCCGGCCAAGGTCGGCATCCAGGCGAGGTTGACGGTCTTCAAGGTCTCGGCAGTGATGACCGCGAGCACGCCCGGCACCTTCAGCGCGTCCTCGGTGTGGATCGCCTTCACCCGCGCATGGGCATGCGGCGAGCGCACGAAGTCGCCATGCAGCATGCCGGGCAGCTTGACGTCGTCGACGTAGTTGCCCTTGCCTTGGGTGAAGCGGATGTCCTCGACGCGCTTGCGCCGGCAGCCCATGCCTTCGAGGGCGGCTTCGCGTTGTTCCCGCGTGGGAGTCATGTCGTTCATTCCGCGGCCTCCTGGAATTCCACGCCGTTGATCTTGGCGGCGGCGTATTGGATCGCCTTGACGATGTTCTGATAGCCGGTGCAGCGGCAGATGTTGCCGGAGATGCCGGCGCGGATCTCGGCTTCCGTCGGCGACGGATTCTCCTTCAGCAGCCGGTGCGCGCGCAGGATCATGCCGGGCGTGCAGAAGCCGCATTGCAGGCCGTGCATCATGCGAAAGCCTTCCTGCAGCGGCGACAGCGTGCCATCGGCATTGGCCATGCCTTCGATCGTGGTGATCTCACAGCCATTGGCCTGCACCGCCAGCATCGTGCAGCTCTTCACGCTCATGCCGTCGATATCGATCGTGCAGGCGCCGCAATGGCTGGTCTCGCAGCCGATATGCGTGCCGGTGAGCTGCGCCTGCTCGCGCAGGAAATGAACCAGAAGCGTGCGCGGCTCCGCGAGGCCCTCGACCTCGCTGCCGTTCACCTTCATCGTGACGTGGGTTTTGGGCATTCGGTGCTCCCTGAAGACGTCTTTGAACTTTGGTCCGAGCTATCAGCCGCGATCTCGGTGCGCTCCCCTCCCCCTTGCGGTCGGGGGTGGGGGTCCCAGGAAAGACCACCCGCGTGGCCCCCCCCACCCCGACCCTCCCCCGCCTAGCGAAGCTCCGCTTCGCGCGGGGGGGAGGGAGAAGAGCGTTTGCGCCGCAACGGCAGAGCCACTAACTACTTCGCCCGGCTCGCCGCGCGCTGCAGCGCGCGCATCACCATGATGCCGCCGACATGCACGCGATACTCGGCCGGACCTCGCGCATCGGACGCCGGCTGCATGATCGCCCGCGCCGCATTCGCGGCGGCCTTCAGGACCGCATCGTCCAACGTGGTGCCGATCACGGCATTCGCCGCATCGGTCGCCAGCAGCGGCGTCTCGTGCAGGTTGGTCAGCGAAATGACGCAGCTCGCCACCTTGCCGCCGGCCATCGTCAGCACGACACCTGCCGCCGCGGTCGCATAATCGCCGACCTTGCGCTTCAGCTTCTCATAGGCGTAGCCGTGCCCCGCAGGCGGCACGGGAATGCTCACCCCGGTCAGGATCTCGCCCGGCTCCAGCGCCGTGAAATACGCGCCCTGGTAAAACTCCCGCGCCGCGACCTCGCGGGCGCCATTCGGACCTTCGAGGCGATAGGCTGCATCCAGCGCCAGCATCAGCGCCGGCATATCGTTGCCGGGATCGCCGTTGGCGACATTGCCGCCCAGCGTGCCGCGATAGCGCACCTGCGGATCGGCGATCAGCAGCGCCGTTTCGTGCAGGATCGGCAACGCCTGACCGATCTCGGCGGATGCCAGCAGCTCGGCCTGCGTCGTCATCGCGCCGATCGCGATCCGGTCGCCGTCGCGGCAGATGCCCTTGAGGCCGGCGATGCCGTGCAGGTCGACCAGATGCGCAGGCGTTGCCAGCCGCAACTTCATCATCGGCAGCAGGCTGTGGCCGCCGGCAAGCGGGCGGGCTTCGTCGCCGAGATCGGCGAGCAGCTTGATCGCGTCGCCGACACTCGCGGGCCGGTGATAGTCGAACGGACCAGGAATCATCTCGTTTCCCCTCTTCTGCTGGCCTGCCTTGCCGGATTGGCCATCGCGTTGTTGCGGCGGGCGTTCATGCTGCAAGAGCGAAGTGTAAACGCCAGCGGACCGCGAATTGGGCGGAGGGTCGATCGGGATCGCCGGTCGCGCAACGAAGCGGGCACGGAGAGCAGCGAATTCGCACGAACGGCTGACAACCGCGCACGAATTGCGTCAGTGAGGGCGACCCAATAGCGCGCGGCGACGTTGCGACGGAGCGCGAGGTCGTGCTGACACACGACGCGATGCGCGCGCACGTTCGGCTGCTCTGTGTGCATCGCAGACAATGGCCGCGCTGCTATTGCAGCTGCGAGATGAACCTGTCGATCATGCGGGCCGCCGCAGCCCGAGCCGCGCCTTCACCTCGGCGACCTTGGCGCGGCTGACCGGCACGCGCGGCTTGGACGGGCCATCGAGCTCGATGATCGCGCCCTCGCCCTCCTTGCCGACGAACGTCACGTGCTCGATCGCGACGATGTGACTGCGATGCACGCGGATGAAGCGACCGGGATCGAGCTGCGCCTCGGCCTCGGAGATCGACCACGGGCACATCCGCTCGCGGGTGCCGTCGTGCACCCTTGTATAATGTGCATCGGCACGGACGCTGCGCACGTCCCCGGCATCGATGAAATGGGTGCCATTGGCGCCCTCGAGCGGCAGACGCGCCGCGGCGATGCGCGGCGGCTGGCCGATGCCGCCGAGCGGCGCGGCGATGATCCGGCTCGGCGTCGGGGCCTCGACGGGGGGCTCGACAGCGGCGGGTGGTGCGACCGGCTCAGGTGCGAGCTGCGGCGCAGGTTCGGCCACTGCCGGCGCCGTTTCGGGTTGACGGCGGTCCGGCACCAGGGACAGCAGGAAGCCTGCGGCGACCACAAAGCACAACACCGCAACGACGATGGCGAGCGCCTGCGGCGACGCGGCAAGCCCTGCGGCGTGATGATGTCCCTCGCCCGGCGGCGCGACATGCATGCCCAGCATCGCCGTATAATGCATGCCGGACACCGCTATGCCGAATGCGATCGCGCTGATGGCGAGCCGCAAGCCATCCTGCCGCGCCAGGAAGATGCGCAGGCCGCCATAGGCCGCGATGATCGCAATGCCGACCGACAGCGCCACCAGGGCAGGATCGTGCGTCAGCCCGAACGACCCGGCGAGCCCGTGCATCCCGACATAATGCATGCTGGCGATGCCGGCCCCGAGCAGCAGTGCGGACGGAATGACGCGCCTGGGCGAGGGATCGCCGATGCTGACGAAGAACAGCGAAATGCCGACGACGAGCGCGCAGATCAGGAAGGAGATGATGGTCGGCAGCACCAGATAGACGGCATCCGCCGGCAGCGGCGCGGCCATCATGCCCACGAAGTGCATGGTCCAGATGCCGACGGCGAGAATACCGGCAGCACCGGACAACAGCACGCGCGGATCCGCTCCCGGCCCGCTGCGAATACGGGCCGTGAGACTGAATCCGGTATAGCCACCCAGGCTCGCGATCACGACCGAGAGCGCGACGAGATAAGGATCGTATCCTTTGATCATCCTTGCCGGCCGCCCGTCGCCACGGGCCAGCCTCCTCCAGAGGTTGTTTTACAGGGGCAGCGAGGCGAATGACAACACAAGGCGGGGAGCGCGACAGGGCGTGATGTCGCTGCGTGGCGGACTGACGTGCGCGCGACCTTTCAGTCCTCAGCGGAGATGAGATTCGAGCCCCCACCGCGAAGACGGTGCGCTCCCCTCCCCCTTGCGGGGAGGGATCGGGGGTGGGGGTCCACGCATTCCACTCAAAGCGGTGGGCGTCGACGCTGAGAACGCATGTTGGCGGAAGTGAGTCTCATGGACTTCAGCGCCCGGAGACCCCCACCCCCAACCCCTCCCGGCAAGGGGGAGGGGAGCCCGGCGCCCGTGTTGCGAGATATGCGATCTCCGCAATGAGAGCAGAAGAAGACGTGTGGCCGCTGCCAGCCACACGCCCTCACTTGTTCAGATAATCCCCGCCGCGACCTGGCTGCGCAGCCGCTCCAGGCTCAGCAGGGTCTCCGCACACGCCGTCGCCACTTCGACGCCCTTGGTCGCAAAGTGCTTGCGGAAGAACTCGAAATGCGCCTGCGTCTCGTGGAACTGCTGCGGCGTCAGCACCGCTGAAAACACCGGCACCTCGGTGCGCAGCTGCACGTCCATCAACGCCTTGATGACGGTGTCGGCGACGAACTCGTGGCGGTAGATGCCGCCGTCGACGACGAGCCCCGCAGCGACGATCGCGGTGTAGCGCCGCGTCTTGGCGAGCAGCTGGGCGTGCAGCGGGATCTCGAACGAGCCCGGCACCTCGAAGATGTCGACGCGGTCGCGCGGGATATGGCGTGCCTCGATCTCGTCGAGGAACGCGATGCGGCATTCGGCGACGACGTCGCGATGCCAGGCCGCCTGCACGAAAGCGACGCGCTGCGGCTTGGCGAAGCGTGGATGCGAGGGCGCCGGAGGCGACGCACCGGGCGGAGATGCAGCCGGCGTGTCCGCCGGCGGCGCGGTTTCAGTGATGATGTCGGTGGAAGTGGTGTCGATGGAGTCTTGCAACATCTGATTCATGGTTGTCCTCGTTAAGAGACCAGAATCAGGGCACACGGAACGACGACGCCCCCGCGCTCACATGCGCGGGGTGCCGGGACCCGTTCTCTTTCATCCGGACTTTGACCGTCGGCTTCGGAGTCGCACCGAATCTGCTGACCCTTCTCCGTTCGGCCGGATCCAGAGAACAGGATTCTCCGGACCTGAGCTTGCTGAGAAGGCGCTCGCGGGCTCGCGCTCTCGACCGAGACCGCTTACCGCCGGTGGGGAATTTCGCCCCGCCCTGAGAACATGAGCCGCCCGGCTGGACGGCCCGCATGAACTATGCAGGGGCTCCGCGGCTGCGGCAAGGCCTCACGCCCGCGGCCGGCGAAGGCCCGCCATGCAGCGTCCCGCAGCCTTTCCTGCAGTCAATCCGGCCGAACGGGACGTTTGCGGTGAATCCGACTCCGTTTTGTTCTGATCTGGCCATGATTCCACAGGCTGGACAGGAGTTGTGGACGAAGCGGTGTTTCGCTGTGGACGGACTCACCCCCCCGTTGCGCAGATTCCGCAAATCACATCACTTTGTCCGCGCACGCCCGGGGTACCTCCGGGGCTGCAAGCCGGGTCGCGAAGCGCCGAGAGGGCGCGGGCCGGGTCGCCGCGTAAGTACCAACGAGATCAAGAAGACGAGGTCGAGACGGCATGTCCCTGCTCGAAAGCACTATCGATTCCGGAGATCATCCGCTGAGCGTGGTCGAGAACATCGCCTCCGACAACAATTGGATGTTCGAGCGCTCCGGCGAGGACGAGATCACGATCGCCTCCAAAGGGCAGTGGACCGACTATCAGATCTCCTTCACGTGGATGGCGGAGATCGAGGCGCTGCATCTGGCCTGCGCCTTCGACATGAAAATTCCGGAAGCCCGCCGCGCCGAGGTGCAGCGGCTGATCGCGGCCATCAACGAGCAGTTGTGGCTCGGCCATTTCGACATCTGGACCCACACCGGCATGGTGATGCACCGCCAGGCCCTGGTGCTGCCGGGCGGCATCACCGCCTCCGGCCCGCAATGCGAGAGCATGCTGGCCGGCGCCATCCACGCCTGCGAGCGCTATTTCCCGGCGTTCCAGTTCGTCGTCTGGGCCGGCAAGTCCACCCAGGACGCCATGGCCGCCGCGCTGTTCGATACGGAAGGCGAGGCGTAGGGCCGCGCTGTCGCGACACAGTCGGCGTCGTCCCGGCCTTGAGCCGGGACCCATACCGCGTGATATCGATGTGGCGCGCGCTGCTTGTCGCCCTGCCCTCGCTCCACTAGAACCGCCTGTGATTATGGGTCCCCGCGTTCGCGGGGACGACAGCTTTGCGCGGTGACAGCAGTGGGCAACAACGAACTCCAAAACACCACCGGCACCATCGTGCTCGCCGGCGCCGGCAAGATGGGCGGGGCGATGCTGACCGGCTGGCTGGCCGGCGGACTCGATCCGGCGCGGGTGGTGGTGATCGAGCCGATGCCGTCGGCCGAGATCACAGCGCTGGTGGCCCGGGGCGTGCGCCTCAATCCGGCTGAAGCCGCGGCGGCCGAGGTCGTCATTCTCGCCGTCAAGCCGCAGATGTTCCGCGAGGCCGGGCCGGCGCTGAAGTCGTGGGTCGGCGACTCCACCCTGGTGCTGTCGATCATGGCCGGGACCACGATCGCGAGCCTGCAACATGTCGTAGGCGGAGCAGTCGTCCGCGCCATGCCCAATACGCCGGCCGCCATCGGACGCGGCATCACGGTGGCGGTGCCCGCCGGCAACGTCAGCGACGCGCAGCGCGCGCTCACGGATGCACTGCTGCGCGCCACCGGCGCGGTCGAATGGGTGGATGACGAGACACTGATGGATGCCGTGACCGCCGTGTCCGGCTCAGGTCCGGCCTACGTGTTCCTGCTCGCCGAGGAGCTCGCCCGCGCTGGCGTCGCCGCCGGCCTGCCCGAGGCGCTGGCGACCAGGCTCGCGCGCGACACGGTGTCCGGCGCCGGGGAGTTGCTGCGCCAGTCAGACCTGCCCTCCGCGACCTTGCGCCAGAACGTCACCTCACCCGGCGGCACCACCGCGGCGGCCCTGTCGGTGCTGATGGGCACCGACGGCTTCCAGCCGCTGCTGGAGCGCGCCGTGGCGGCCGCGACGGCAATGTCGAAGGAATTGGCCAAATAGCCTCTCCACCCTCCGCCGTCATTGCCGGGCTTGACCCGGCAATCCATCCCCTTGGCAAAACCGCTCAATGAGATGATGGATGCGCGGGTCAAGCCGGCGCATGACGAGCTTCTTTGGAGCACCGGCCGTGGCTTCGTGCCTTGGCGCCGCCTAGGGCACCGCGAACCGCTTCTTGAACTGCTCGACATTGATCAGCCCGCGGCCGTGGCGGCCGTCGCCGATCTTCACCTCGCCATGGAACGCCTCGACCGAGAAGCGGATGACGCGGCGCTCGACCTCGATCACTTCGGCCACGGTACGGATCGTGGCGCCGACCGGCGAGGCCGCGAGATGTCGGACATTGACTTCGGTGCCGACGGTGACCCAGCCCGGCGGCAGCACCTCCTTGATGGCGTCACCTGAGGTCATCTCCATCTCCAGGATCATCATCGGCGTCGCATAGACCATGGGCATATGAGCAACGAAGTGCCCGACGGTGCGCTCCGGCGGCACCACGAGCAGGCGCTCGGCCCGCAAGCCCGGCTTGATGATCTCACGTGCGTCCATGGGGGCTCCAGTCATTCCGGGGCGCGCAAAGCGCGAACCCGGAATCTCGAGATTCCGGGTCTGGTCCTGCGGACCATCCCGGAATGACGCTTCGCGTCACTTCTTCTGCTCGGCCGCGCGCTCGACGAAGGTCTTGCCGCCCTTCATCTTGTGCGTCAGCGGCGCCTCGTTGATCTGGATGACCACGGCTTCCGGATCGACGCCGAGATGCGTCACCAGCGCCTTGGTGATGTCGCGCATCATGTTGGCCTTCTGCTCGTCGGTGCGGCCGGCGGCCATGTTCACGGTGATCTCGGGCATTGATCGCTTCCTGTTGTGATCTCGTTATTAGTTGCTCGTCATTGCCGGGCTTGACCCGGCAATCCATCTTCTGAAATCGACAGTATTGTTTGGAAGATGGATGCGCGGGTCAAGCCCGCGCATGATGACCTTCTCCTACCCCCAGCTCACGTCATGGCGCGCGAGCACTTCGCGGACGGCGGCGACGAGCTCATCCTCCTTGGCCGAGACCTGCGCCGGGCGGCTCTCGCGCCATTCCTGGTTCGAGGCGATCGCAGCGGCCGCCTTGGCGCCCTCGATCAAATCCTTGATCTGCACCTCGCCGCGCGCCTTCTCGTCCGAGCCCTGGATGATCACGCAGGGCGCGTTGCGGCGGTCGGCATATTTGAGCTGGTTGCCCATGTTCTTCGGGTTGCCGAGATAGAGCTCGGCGCGGATCCCGTGGCCGCGCAAGGTCGAGACCATCTTCTGATAGTCGGCGACGCGGTCACGGTCGAACACGGTGACCACTACGGGGCCGAACGCCGGCCGTGTGTCGAGCTTGCCGAGCATCGTCAGCGCCGCCTGCAGGCGCGACACGCCGATCGAGAACCCGGTCGCCGGCACCGGCTCGCCGCGGAAGCGCGAGACGAGGCCGTCATAGCGGCCACCGCCGCCGACCGAGCCGAACACCACCGGCTGGCCCTTCTCGTTCGGGATCGCCGCCAGCAACTGCGCCTCGAACACCGGACCCGTGTAGTATTCCAAGCCGCGCACGACCGAGGGATCGACCATGATCTGGCTGTGATACCCGGAGGCATCGACCAGGCGCGCGATCTCGACCAGCTCATCGAGTCCATCGATCGCGAGCTTGGAGTCGGCGAAGGTCTCGCGCAGCATGTCGGCGATTCGGCGCGCAATGTCGTACTCGCTTTCCTTACGATCGGCATCACCGGCCAGGCGCTGCGCGACATCCTTGTCGCCGGCATAGGCCAGTAGCGGCGGCGCGACCAGAGCGCGCGCATTGACGAAGGTCTCGATCTTCTTGATCTGCGCCTCGTCGAGTCCCGCGCCCTTGGTGAAGTCGCCGCTCTCGTCCTTGCGGCCAGCGCCGAGCAGTTCGCGGACGCCGCGCTCGCCGAGCCGGTCGAGCTTGTCGATCGCGCGCAGCACGGTCAGCCGTCGTCCAAAGTTCTCATCGCCGCCGAGCCCAATCGCCTCCATGACGCCATCGAGCACCTTGCGATTGTTGACCTTGACCGCGTAGTCGCCGCGGGCAATCCCCAGCGCCTCCATCGTATCAGCCGCCATCATGCACATCTCGGCATCCGCGGCCGGCGAGCCGGAGCCGACGGTGTCGGCGTCGAACTGCATGAACTGGCGGAAGCGGCCGGGGCCGGGCTTCTCGTTGCGGAACACGTAGCCGGCGCGATAGCTGCGATACGGCTTGGGCAGCGCGTCGAAATTCTCGGCGACGTAACGCGCGAGCGGCGCGGTGAGGTCGTAGCGCAGCGAGATCCACTGCTCGTCGTCGTCCTGAAACGAGAACACGCCTTCGTTCGGACGATCCTGGTCGGGCAGGAACTTGCCGAGCGCATCGGTGTATTCGAACGCCGGCGTCTCCACCGGCTCGAAGCCGTAGCGCTCGTAGACCGCGCGAATCTTCTCGACCATCTCGCGCGTCGCGGCGATCGCAGCCGGGCCGCGATCCTCGAGCCCGCGCGGCAATCGCGCCTTCAGCTTCTGGGGTTTCTTGGGTTTGTCGGACATGGGACTCGGCACGTAGGGTGGGCCAGGCGCAGCGTGCCCACCATGGGTGACAAACGCCGCAGCGGTGGACACGGCCCGCTTCGCGGACCTTGGCCCACCCTGCGGGATGGAATGCGTTGAGAGGGTGGTAGCAGCCGAGGAAGGGTGCGGCAACCGGAAGCAGGGTCGGGCGCGGGACGCATCAAGCTCGACTTCGGCCTATGAATTTAGCCGAGCATTTCGCTCCGCATGCGGTGCGCCCCCCTCCCCGCAAGGGGGAGGGGAGAAGACCGTCATTGCGGTTCGACTGTGCCAGAACTCGACTGTGCCCGGAAATTGCCGGCCGAAGGGGCGCCCTGCCCCTCCTTCACAGCCCCTACTTCACATCCCTGATCCAATTGTGCGGATCCGGGCTGCGGCCGTACTGGATGTCGACCAGCTGCTTGCGCAGGCCCATGGCGACCGGGCCGGCGTCGCCGCCGTTGATCAGGACATCGCCGCTCACCGAACGCACCTTGCCGATCGGCGAGATCACCGCGGCGGTGCCGCAGGCGAAGGCTTCCTTCAGCTTGCCGCTCTTGGCATCCGCCCGCCACTGGTCGATCGAATACGCCTCCTCGCGGACCTCGCGGCCGGCGTCGCGCGCCAGCTTGATGATGGAGTCGCGGGTGATGCCGGGCAGGATGGTGCCGAGCGGCGGCGTCGACAGCGAGCCGTCGTCGAACACGAAGAACACGTTCATGCCGCCGAGCTCCTCGACATAGCGACGCTCGATCGCATCCAGGAACACGACCTGGTCGCAGCCCTGCGCGATCGCCTCGGCCTGGGCCTTGAGGCTCGCGGCGTAATTGCCGCCGCATTTGACGCCGCCGGTGCCGCCGACCGCGGCGCGCGTGTAGTTCTCGGAGACCCAGATCGAGACCGGTGCCGGGCCGCCCTTGAAATAGGAGCCGACCGGCGAGGCGATCACGGCGAAGATGTACTCCGCCGACGGCTTCACCCCGAGGAACACCTCGTTGGCGATCATGAACGGGCGCAGATAGAGGCTGCCCTCGCCGCCCGGGATCCAGGCACGATCGATGCGGACGAGCTGCTCGACCGCCTCGATGAAGACGGCCTCGGGCAGCTGCGCCATCGCCATGCGTTCGGCCGAATTCCAGAACCGCTTGGCATTGGCGTCGGGCCGGAACAGGTTCACGCCGCCATCGTCGCGCTTGTAGGCCTTCAGGCCCTCGAAGATCTCCTGCGCGTAGTGCAGGACGGCGGCGGCCGGATCGAGCGGGAAGTTGGCGCGGGATTCGATCCGCGCGCTGTGCCAGCCCTTGTCCTGGCTGTACTGGACCACGGCCATGTGATCGGTGAACACGCGGCCGAAGCCGGGGTTGGCGAGCTTCGCCGCCCGCTCCTGGTCGGAGGTCGGGTTCGCCGTCGGCTTGATGTCGAATGTCAAAGTCATGTCCTTGCTTCCCCCGCTCTGATCGCCATTCGCGAGTTCTGGCGCCGACCCGTCCGATCGGGCCAGTCGGCTTTTTCAATTTCGGACCTGCCGCGGCCGGCTGTTGGGCCGGTCGCCGGGCAAGCGTGTCCTACAGGACATGCTTTTGCGCCCCGCGGAAGTCCAGTATGGTTTGCCGAAATGCCGCTCGACATCACACGGTTGTTCGTTGCGTGGCCTAGGGCTGCCCGTCCGGGTTGCTTACGGCCCGATCTGACACGCCTTGAGGCCATCGCCCGCCAATGAAACGATCTAAAATTTCGTAGCGGGCGATTGTTTTGTAACATTGAACCGCAGAAACGTCAATATGGCTGACATAAATTTCTCGTCTCCGACGTTGAGCCCGGATGTGCGCGCGGCTGAGCCCGCTGCGGCGGCCGGCAGCGAGCCGCTGCGCTGGGACATCATCGAGCTGCTGTTCTTCGCCTATCGCGACTTCGTCGGCGACGCCGACCACGAGCTGGAGGCGTTCGGCTTCGGCCGCGCGCATCACCGCGTGATGCATTTCGTCACACGCTATCCCGGCCTGAAGGTCGCCGACCTGCTCGATGTCTTGCGCATCACCAAGCAGTCGCTCGGCCGCGTGCTGAAGCAGCTGCTCGACGAGGGCTACATCGTGCAGAAGACCGGCAACAATGATCGCCGGCAGCGCCTTCTTTTTGCCACCCCGAAGGGCGAGGCGCTGGTGGCCAAGCTCGCCGGACTGCAGACCAGGCGCATCGATCGCGCGCTGGAGCAGGTCGGACCGGCCGGTGCCGAAAAAGTCCGGCAATTCCTGCGCGCGATGATCGATCGGGACGATCCGGACAAAGTGCTGGAAGCGATCTTCAGGACGCCCGTCGCCGCTGCCAAGGAGTGACCGTGACGATCTCCGCCATCGCACCGCATCATCAGCAGACGCCGGCCGACGATGCGCCGCATCTGTTGCTCGTCGACGACGACCGCCGCATCCGCGATCTCCTCTCGCGCTTCCTGCGCGGCGAAGGCTATCGCGTCACCACCGCGGCGAGTGCGAGCGATGCCCGCGCCAAGCTCACGGGCCTGCATTTCGATCTCCTGATCCTCGACGTGATGATGCCGGGCGAAAGCGGCTTCGATCTCGCACGCTTCATCCGCACGCAGTCCTCCGTGCCGATCGTCATGCTGACGGCGCGGTCAGAGCCGGAGAGCCGCATCGAGGGCCTGCAACTCGGCGCCGACGACTATGTGGCGAAGCCGTTCGAGCCAAGAGAGCTCGCGCTGCGCATCGGTAACATCCTCAAGCGCGCCGCGCCGCCGCCGGCCGAAGAGGTCGTCGAGCAGATCAGCTTCGGCCCGTTCGTCTATCATCTGGCACGCGGCGAATTGAAACAGGGCGAGGAGATCGTCCACCTCACCGACCGCGAGCGCGAGATGCTGCGCATCCTCGCCAACGCCCGCGGCGAGACCGTGCCGCGCGGCGCGCTAACCGGCAACGGCACCGTCAACGAGCGCGCGGTGGACGTGCAGATCAACCGCCTGCGCCGCAAGCTGGAGAGCGATCCGGCCAACCCGCTGTTCCTGCAAGCCGTGCGCGGCATCGGCTACCGGCTGATGACGTCGGGCTGATGAGCGGGTTTCTCGAGCAGTGCACCAACGCGCTCGCCCTGGACACGAGGGCACATGGGGTCTCCTCCATGTTGGCATCGGGGTGCAAGTTGGAGCCGAGATGGAGCACCGCGCTCGGTGCGCTCCCTCTCCCCGCTTGCGGGGAGAGGGTCGGGGTGAGGGGGTACAGGTCTCTCCACAAACACTCCCCGTGCGGC
>NZ_CAFI01000110.1 GCF_000239775.1 Bradyrhizobium sp. ORS 375 | reverse complement strand
TTGCTGCCGAGGCAAGTCGACTCTCACGAGGCGATCTGAATGTCCTAGCGCCGTCCCAAGCCCAATCAACCAAGGCTTTCCTCCACCGGCATGTCGTGCATTAGTGATGACATTCATCCGCACCGAGGCGCCTCATGTCCCTGCAAGTCTATCTCGCCTTCATCGCTGCCTGCGTCGCGCTGGCGCTGCTGCCCGGTCCCGTCGTTACGCTGCTGATCGCCAACGGGTTGCGTCATGGAACGCGCGCGGCGCTGATCAACATCGCCGGCGTACAGACGGGGCTGGCGATCGCCATCGGCATCGTCGCGATGGGCTTGACGACGCTGATGGCCACGATGGGCTACTGGTTCGAATGGGTGCGCCTGATCGGCGCCGCCTATCTGGTGTGGCTCGGCGTCCAACTGATCCGCTCGCCGGTCGAGGGCATCGCCGAAGGCGAGGCGCCGCCGCCGCCGCGCGGCGGCTTCTTCCTGCAGGGCCTCGTCGTGCTGCTGTCGAACCCGAAGGTGATGGTGTTCTTCGGCGCCTTCCTGCCGCAGTTCATGGACATGAGTCGGGACCACGTTCCGCAGGTCGGCTTGCTCGGCGTCACCTTCATGGTGGTCGCGGGCCTGACCGACGCCGTCTATGCGCTGCTCGCCGGCCGCGCACGAAAAATGTTCTCGGCCAGGCGCACCCGCCTGGTGTCGCGCATCTCCGGCGGCTTCATGATCGGCGGCGGTCTGTGGCTGGCACTGACCCGGGCGAGGTGAGACGGCGCGATCTGTCGTTCAGAGGCCGATTGTCCCCTTCACCACCGGCGCGACGGCACCGCCGATCCAGATGGTCTCGCCGTCCTGGGCGACGTGAACCCGGCCGGCGCGGCCGAGCACGGTCCCCTGCGACGCGACATATTGCTTCGGAGCAATTCCGGCGCCAATCAGCCATTGCGCCAGACTTGCATTGAGGCTGCCCGTCACCGGGTCCTCAATGCCGCTCCAGGTGAAGGCGCGAACCTCGAAATGTGCGTCGTGCCCGTCGCGCGCCGCGTCCCACGGCGCGACCACGCCGACCGGCTGCTGCGACAGGGCCAAGGTGTTGAAGCGGATGTTCAGCAGATCCTGGCGCGAGTCGATCAGCACGCCGATCCAGCCTGGACCGTTGTCGATCCACTCGACGGCGCGCATTGCGCTCGGCTGAAGACCGAGCGCGGCTGCGATCTTGGTCGTGAGCTCCGCATCAACGGGGCCGGAGCGGCGCAGCGGCGGCGCCGCGAAAGCGAGTCGATCGCCGTCGCGCTTGATGCGCACGAGACCCGCGCCGCATTCCTGCACGACATGCTCGCCCTTCGGGCGGCCGCCAAGCGCGAGCCAGACATGGGCCGAGCCCAGCGTCGGATGACCGGCAAAAGGCAGCTCGCGCTGGGGCGTGAAGATGCGCACGCGATAATCAGCGCCTGGATTCTGGGCGCGCGACAGGAAGGTCGTCTCGGACAGATTGGTCCAGTTGGCGATCGCCTGCATCGCCGCATCGTCGAGGCCGTCGGCCTCGGCGATCACGGCAAGCGGGTTGCCCTTGAACGGGACTGCGGAGAACACGTCGACTTGGTGGAACGGATGCGTCGGCATTGCGGTGTCCTCCTTAAGGTCGCGTCAGTCGCGCCAGAACGGCTTGTTGGCCTCGTCGTGCACGACGGTCGGATCAAGTCCGCAGTCGCGCATCTGCTCGGCGTCGAGCAGCGCGAGCTCGGAGCGCCAGAACAGACGCTGCAGCCACAGCTGGGGGACCTGGAGCAAATTGCTCTTTCCGTGAGCAACTTGCGGAGTTGCCCAACGCTGCGCCAGGGAATATGCCATGAGTCACCTATTGGTCTTCGATTGCGTTGTTCGAAGAGCAATCGCGCAGTACATATCTCGGTGCAATCGAAACATTGCTCTCGGTGCAATATAGCATGAATGCTTCGTATACGACCCTGGTGGACGACATCGCCGAGGACATCGCGCAGGGCCGGCTGAAGGCCGGTGACCGGCTGCCGCCGCAGCGCCAGTTCGCCTATGAGCGGGGAATTGCCGCATCCACGGCAGCCCGCGTCTATGCCGAATTATTGCGCAGGGGTCTCGTGGTCGGCGAGGTCGGCCGCGGCACCTTCGTCGCGGGTGAGCCGGTGCCGGTGCCGGCCTCGTTGCGCCTCGAGCCGTTCGACGGTCGCATCGATCTCGAGTTCAATTTTCCGACGCTGCCCGATCAGGCGGCACTGATCGCAAAATCGCTCGCGGTCTGGCAGCGGCCCGAGAAGCTGGCGCCGGTGCTGGCGCCGATCACCCAGCGCCGGCTGGTGGAGGCCGGGCGCACGGCCGCAGCCTTCTTTGCCGGCGAGCGCTGGCGCCCGCGCGCGGAGAACTTCGTATTTGCCGGCAGCGGCCGACAGTCGCTGGCGGCGGCGATCTCGGCG
>NZ_CAFI01000111.1 GCF_000239775.1 Bradyrhizobium sp. ORS 375 | reverse complement strand
ATGCGCCGCGGCGCTGCCTGAGTAGTCTCGCAATGGTCCGAAACGTTCGCGCTCGCACCGCCATTACCAATGATGATGCCGGCGCCAGCGGCGGCGCCAATGATGTCGGTGATGGTGGCGCCAGCCCCAATGACGGCGCCGCCAGCCCCAGTGCCGCCGGCGCCAACCCCAATGATGGCCGTGACCGTGGTGACCATGATGGCCGTGGTGTCCCCACCGCACTTGCTCAGGCGCGAGCCGATCGGCTTCATCCTGCGAGCTGACCGCACGATCCAGGTCCTGATGCGCGGCCGCGGGCAGCGCTTCCTTCAACGGCAATGGCGCGAGCGGAGCTGCGATCGTGTCGGTCGTCCTGAGCACGGCACCGACGGCCGCCGTACAGCCGAACCCCAATGCCAGCTTGAGGAAGTTTCGTCGTTCCATCGCGCGCCTCCATGCTTCAACGAGTCAGAGCATGGAAGGATTATTCGTCGGTCACCTGAACGTGAGCTGAACTTGATCGCTGTCGATATGGAGCAATGCGGAGAGAACGTCACGCTTTCGACCAAGTCGCAGCGCGCCTGGCCGGCCGCTCAGCCGTCGACCACCTGCGCCAACACAAGACTTTCGCGCGTTCGCGTCACCTCGGGCCAGTCACGATTGAAGTCGATGATCAGCCGCTTCATCTCCTCGCCGCTGACGGCGCGCTCCATCGCAGCGACATCGTCGAACTGATACATCGCTTGATGCACCGCGGGATCGGTGAGGCTCCACACCCGCCACGCCTTGCGCACGCCGAAGCTCTTGATCGCGTCGGGCAGATGAACGTCGCGGTACCAGCGATCGAATGCGTCCCGCCGCGAGGGATCCGGTACGGTGGCGCGCACGACGAAGATGGCTGACGGCATGTTGTTTCCTCCGGACAGGTTGGTCTTGTCGGAGAGTCTAGCCGCAATCCGTCGCTCAGCGAAATCCCGCAGCAAGACTGACGACCTGGCCATCGAGGCCGTTGAAACCGTGATGCCCGCGGGCTTGGCAGGGATCGCCCTCCTCCGCGCCGCCGGACAGCCACTTCACGCGGGCACGGCCGCCGGACCATTTGATGAAGGGATCGACGCCGGCAGGCAGCGTGACCTTGCAGGCGTCGCTGGTGTGATGGATGACCAGCGTGCGCGGCAGCGCCGACGGGGAGCCGAGGATCGACATCACGTTCGATGAACTGCCGGACTCCGGACTGAGGAAGCCCGAGGTCAGGACCAGCGCGTCCGGCCGGGCGCCGCGGGCGATCCCCTCCGCCGCCCTGATCGTGCCGCGGCTGGTGCCGATCACCGTCACCGGCCTCTTGAGGGCGGACATGTAGTCGACGGCGGCCTTCAGGTCGGTGTTATAGTCCGCCACCATGACGGCGAGACCGCGCGCGGCATACGCATTGCGGGTGCGCACCAGCTGGTTGCCGAGCAGGCCGTGAATGTCGCCGTGATCGCCGACATTGATGGCGCCGTCGCCGCCAGGCAGCAGGATCACGCTGGCCCGGATCGCCTTCGGCCGGATCAGCGCCACGCGTGAGCCGCCGACGCTGACGGTCTCATCGGCGCCGGCCGCGCCGGCCAAAGCCGCCAGCAGCGTGAGCGCCAACCCGATCCGCATGACCACGCGACACGTGTTCATTCTGATCATCGAAGCCTCCGCCAGCCGACTCGGCTCGCGAAGACTAGCAAATTAATACGAGGCCCGGAGTGCCTAGGAGTCCGGGCCTCGTCACCTCGCGACCTCGCGCGAGCGAAGCCGGTCGGTATCTCTCAAACTAGGCGGACAAGACGGATGTCCGCCTTGCGCTGGCTCAACAGCTCAATAACAGCGCGTGATGGTGACGGTGTGATCGCCGCCGCGGCGTCCTGGTACCGTCACGCTCTGCATCGGGCAGCTCGAGACGTAGGGCCGGTCGGAGGGGACGACGTTCGGCGGATAGCGGTGCGCCCAGTCCCAGGGGACATCGTAGGTATAGGTGTAACGCACATCCGCCGAGGTGTGCTCAGGGATCTGCTGCGGCACGGGTTCGTTATACCCGCCATAGGCAAATGCGCCGGCGGCCGGCAGATAGGCGCGCGGACCGCGGAAATGATGACGAACCGGAGGATGGCCGGGTGGAACGACGTGACCAGGCGCGACCGGCGCGGCGGCCACGGCGCCTGACCGGGCGGACGCAGCTTCGGCTGAAAGCATCACCACGGCGGCGGCCGCGCAAGCCAGCCCGATTCCGGACGTCCGAACTGCCGATGTTCTATCAGCCATGATACGCCACTCCACCTCTACTCACTCACCTGCCTGCCTGCCCAATAAAGCTAGGCCAGCGGCCCAGTTCCGGCAAACGCGTCGTTAAAGGTTAGTTAAGCCGTAAGCTTAACGCCAGGGCCGCGAACGGCGCCCGATTGCCGCATTCTGCCATGATGCCAAGCACAACAATCCGGAGCGGTGCGCGAGGCCCCTGGATTGCGTCGTCTCTGCTCTTCTCGCAATGACGGCAGGTGCGGCGGGCTTTCACCCCTGTGTACCCGCAGGGGTACGGGCAATGGAGCCCTGCGCGCGCCGCGATCTCCGTCATTGCGAGCGCAGCGAAGCCATCCAGGGCCGCGCCCACCGCTCGCAACAACTTTGCCGCCCCCCCCACCGGACGACGAGTCAGGTGGACGCCTAAAGCGGCAGGTTGTCGTGCTTCTTCGCCGGCATCTCCATCTTCTTGTCGCGCAGCATGGCGAGCGCCCGCGCGATGCGGCGGCGGGTGGAATGCGGCATGATAACGTCGTCGATATAGCCACGCTCGGCGGCGATGAAGGGCGACAGGAAGCGGTCCTCGTACTCCTTGGTGCGTGCGGCGATCTTCTCCGGGTCCGCCATGTCGGCGCGGAAGATGATCTCGACCGCGCCCTTGGCGCCCATCACCGCGATTTGCGCCGTCGGCCAGGCGTAGTTCATGTCGGCGCCGATCTCCTTCGACGCCATGACGTCGAAGGCGCCGCCATAGGCCTTGCGGGTGATGACGGTGACGAGCGGCACCGTGCACTGCGAGTACGCGAACAGCAGCTTCGCGCCATGCTTGATCAGGCCGCCATATTCCTGCGCCGTGCCCGGCAGGAAGCCTGGCACGTCGACGAAGGTGACGATCGGAATGTTGAAGGCGTCGCAGAAGCGCACGAAGCGCGCCGCCTTGCGCGAAGCGTCGCTGTCGAGCACGCCCGCCAGCACCATCGGCTGGTTGGCGACGAAGCCGACGGTGCGGCCAGCGATGCGGCCGAAGCCGGTGACGATGTTCTTGGCAAAGCCTTCCGCGATCTCGAAGAAGTCGCCCTCGTCGACGACCTTCAGGATCAGCTCCTTCATGTCGTAGGGCTTGTTCGGATTGTCCGGGATCAGTGTGTCCAAGGACATGTCGACGCGCTCGATGTCGTCGAAGCTCGGCCATTCCGGCACGCCGTCTGAATTGTTCGACGGCAGGAAGTCGATCAGTCGGCGCATCTGCAGCAGCGTCTCGACGTCGTTGTCGAAGGCGCCGTCGGCGATCGAGGAGCGCGTCGCATGCACCGAGGCGCCGCCGAGCTCCTCGGCGGTCACGACCTCGTTGGTCACGGTCTTCACGACGTCCGGGCCGGTGACGAACATGTAGCTGGTGTTCTTCACCATGAAGATGAAGTCGGTCATGGCCGGCGAATAGACGTCACCGCCCGCGCACGGGCCCATGATGACCGAGATCTGCGGGATCACGCCGGACGCCAGTACGTTGCGGCGGAACACGTAGGAATAGCCCGCGAGCGCCGCGACCCCCTCCTGGATGCGGGCGCCGCCGGCGTCATAGAGGCCGATGATCGGCGCGCGCGCCTTCATCGCCATGTCCTGCAGCTTGGTGATCTTCAGCGCGTGGGTCTCGGAGAGCGAGCCGCCGAACACGGTGAAGTCCTTGGCGAAGACGAAGGTCTTGCGGCCGTTGACCGTGCCCCAGCCGGTGACGACGCCGTCGCCGGGAACCTTGGTCTTCTCCATCCCGAACTCGGTCGAGCGATGCTCGACGAACATGTCGAACTCCTCGAACGAGCCCTTGTCGAGCAAGAGTTCGATGCGCTCGCGCGCCGTCAGCTTGCCGCGCGCATGCTGCGCCTCGATGCGCTTCTCGCCGCCGCCGAGCTTCGCGCCTTTGCGGCGCTCCTCGAGGGTGTCCAGGATGTCCTTCATGCGCGTCCGCCCGTTCCCATGTCGTGAGTGTTGGCGGCCTTCTAACACGGCTGTTTCGGAACCGAAAAGCCGCTTTCGGTCGTGCAAGGCTGCCTCCCACAGCTCGGAATGAATCGCGAATTCAGGGGCATGGACCCGACGCGCGGGATTTGGAACGGCCATGTCGGCCGCCGGTTCGATCTCTTTGCCCGCCCCTGTCCTGAGCTCTGTCGCATGCTGCCCAACCCTCTTCCCCCCGACGAACTCCGCCCCCGGCGCATCGATGGCCGCGATCCACGCGGCGCGATCTACTTCCTGCCCTGGGGCATAGACTTCGGCACCGCGCGCTGGCTCGGCCTCCTCGGCGGGCGCGACTGGCAGGCCTGCTACCGGCTGGCGGACGCGATGGTCAGCCCCAATCCCGAGGTGTGCGCGGGCTGCATCGCAGCCATCGAACGCGACGTGATCCGGCTCGCGGCGCGCAATGGCCCGCCGTCGCGGCTGGTCGGCTTCAGCCTGGGCAGCGTGCCGGCCACGTTGATGGCCGGCCGGCTCGGCCGCCCGGTCTGGAGCTTCGCCTCGGCCGACCGCGGCGAGCTGATGATCTGGTCGAGCCCGGCCGCGCACGCCATCCGCCGCGAGGCCGAGCGGCGCGGCTTTCGACGCGACGATTTCGCCGCGGCGCTCCATCGCTACAACCCGATTCAGTGGATCGATCGCGTCGCGCCGGACAGCCGCGTCGTCGTCGGCCGCTTCGACCGGCTGGTGCCGCGCGCCCGCGGTCAGGCACTGCTCGACCGCGCCCGGCGGCGCATCGTTGGGGATCATCTTCTCGAGCTGCCGCTCGGCCATGTCGCGGTGCTCGCGGCGAGCGGCTTCCTGCAGCGGCGCTGGCTGCGGGCGGAGGCGATGCGGCGGTGAACGATGGACATGACTGAGTGATATCGCGGCTGTCGGCGCAATTGATTAGCTCGCGACAAACCGGCTCGATGGGCACTCGATGCATGCAGGATTGAAGGTCGCGTAGCGTCGTGACGCACCGGGCATAACGGGTCCATAGAGCCGGGCGGCATCGCGTGCACGATGCTCGGCCCTCCTTGCACATCCATGCCCTTGGCGCGATGCTGCCGCATCGCTCACCTCAAGGATTCGTCATGTCCGTCGACACCGCCGCCGCTACCGATCGTCTGATGCGTTTCCTCGCCGTGCAGGGCGTGACCGGACAGGAGAAGGCGATCGGGCGGGAGATCATGGCGGCGCTGAAGCAGGCCGGCGTGCCGGCCAAGGCGATGCGGCTGGACGATGCCAATACGCGGATTCCGTTGCCGACGGAGACCGGCAATCTGATCGTCGAGCTGCCCGGGCGCGGCACCCGGCACAATCAGCCGCGGCTCATGTTCATGACCCACATGGACACGGTGCCGCTGTGCGCCGGCGCGCAGCCAAAGATCGCGGGGCGCAAGATCGTCAACCAGGCCAGGACCGCGCTCGGCGGCGACAATCGCTGCGGCTGCGGCATTCTCGTGACGCTCGCGGCCGAGCTCGTCCGGCAAAAGCTCGATCATCCGCCGATCACGCTCCTGTTCTGCGTGCGCGAGGAGAGCGGGCTCTACGGCGCGCGCCACGTCAAGACGGACGACCTCGGCGGGCCGGAGATGGCGTTCAATTTCGACGGCAGCTCCGCCTCGTCGGTCACCATCGGAGCCGTCGGTGCCGACCGCTGGGAGGTCGAGATCTTCGGCCGCGCCTCGCATGCCGGCGTCGCGCCGGAGCGCGGCATCAGCGCCACCATGATCCTGGCGCTTGCGCTTGCCGACGTCAAAGCCGGCGGCTGGTTCGGAAAGGTGGTGAAGGGCAAGGGCAAGGACGCCAAGCTTGGGACCAGCAATGTCGGCCCGGTCACCGGCGGCGAAGGCCGCCCCGCGGGCGACGCCACCAACGTCGTCACCGACTACGTCCATGTCCGCGGCGAATGCCGCAGCCACGACGCCAAGTTCATCCGCGAGATCACCAAGGCCTACAAGGCGGCGTTCGAGAAGGCCGCCAAGCAGGTCACCAACAGCGAGGGCAAGTCCGGCCGCGTGAAGTTCAAGGCCGAGACCGACTATCATCCGTTCCGGATGAAGGAGACCCTGCCCGTCGTGAAGCGCGCCACCGCCGCCGTGTCCTACATCGGCGCCACGCCCTCCTTGCGCGCCGGCAATGGCGGGCTCGACGCCAACTGGATGGTCCGCCACGGCATCCCCACCGTCACCTTCGGCACCGGCCAGAACGAGCCGCATACGATCGACGAGTGGATCAACCTCGATGAGTACGACCGCGCCTGCGCGCTGGCGGTGCGGCTGGCCACGATGGACTGAGTGGCATTCAGCCGCGCTGCCGTCGTCGCGTCAGACGGCGGTAAGCTTCACCGCGCTCAGATCGCCGCGCCCGGCGGCGGTGGATCGCCGGGGCAGCCGTGCAGCGAGGACAGCTTTGAGACACGACAGCGAACACGACCGCGTGACCCTCGAGGTCGCAGACAAGCGCGATCTGCCGGCCTTCAAGCAGGAATTGCAGGAGGCCTTCTCGGTCGCATTGATGGACGAGATCGGCTCGGCCCCGGAACAGGCGATCCCCTCCGACGACGATATCGAGGAGTCGTTCACCGCGCCGGGCGCTGCGACCTATCATGTCCTGCTGGACGGGACACGCGTCGGCGGCGTCGTCCTGACCATCGATCCGGTCTCGCAGCACAACTCGCTCGACCTGTTCTACATCTCGATCCGGCAGCATGGCCGCGGCATCGGGCAGCGCGCATGGCGGGCGATCGAGGCGCGCTATCCCGACACCCGGGTCTGGCAGACGTTCACGCCCTATTTCGAGAAGCGCAACATCCACTTCTACGTCAATAAATGCGGCTTCCGGATCGTCGAATACTACAACGCCCACAACCCGCTGCCGCACCGGCCGCCGCTCGAGGGGATGCCCGGCGACGGCGACTTCTTCCGCTTCGAGAAGATCATGCGGCAGGAACGTTGAGGCTCCTCGGCCTCACGCCGCCTCCGGCGGGATCACGCCCTTGCTGAAGATGAAGCAGCCGTAGAACCGGCGCTCGCCGGTGGCGATGACACAGTACGCGCTCTTGGCCATCTCGTAGAACGCGTAGCGCTCGACACCGACCAGGGGCCACGGCTTGCCCTCGGCGCGGTCGATCACCGCCTGCACCTCCTGCTGCACCTCGGTCACCTCCTGCGGGTGGCCCACGACCTCCATGCGCACGGCGGCATCGTCCACGAAAGTGTCGAGCGGCAGCACCGACAGCACTGCCTGGACCGCGCGCGCCGCGCTGACATTGTCGATGCGCAGCAGCTCGCCGAACACCGTCTGCCGCGCGATCGCGTCGGCCGGAAAGTTGGTGTCGCAGATCACCAGACGGTCGCCATGGCCCATCGCGCGAAGCGCATAGAGCACGTCGGCATTGAGCAGCGGATCGATCCCCTTGAGCATATGGTCTCCCTGTCATTCCTTTCGAGCGGACCATGAGAGCGGTCCATTCGCCCAGGGCGACGGCAGCAAGCCCCCGTCGCGCCATCATCCCTTGCGAGTTACGCGCTGCGCCCCTCGCCGACCAGCCGCAGATCGATCCGGCCGATCAGCTCCGAGCGCAAGGCTTCGGCGTCGGCCATTGTCGCCATGGTCTGCCGCAACGTGCTGACGTTCGAGCCGAGCGAGACGATGCCGCCGAGCACCGCGGCGATCGCGCCGAGCAGCACCGTGGCATTGGAGCCGAGCAGGCCGAGCACCGCGCCGAGCAGCAAGGCGGCGCCGGCTGAAATCAAGATCTTCGAGGCCAGGATGATCTTTCGACAGCGCTCGGCCATGTCGGCAAGCTGCTCGATCCGCGCCTCGATCAGGGCGATTTGTCCGCCCGGGTCGTCCTCATCCATCACTCGCGCTATCCCTCAGCACCTCAGCGCCGACAGCATGTCCCGATCATGCCGCCCGTCGCGCGGCGCGAGCCTACGATGCCGCCCTCACGCGAGCAACCATCCGCGGCCTGGCATGACCGTGCACGCCACATCCGGATGCGCGCCGACATCCTCCCCCGCGTCCGAAGGGTGCGGGCCCGGAACAAAGCCGGCGAAACCGGATTGTCGTGGTCGAAATTCCACCATAACCCGCGAGGCGACCATGGCTGCCGACAGCCTGAAGACACTGCACACGTCCCTGATCGATGCGCGCAACGGCTATCAGGAAGCCGCCAGGGACGCCGAAACGCCGGCGCTCAAGGCGCTGTTCGCCGAGATGATCGCGCTCAAGGAGCGGGATCACGCCGAGCTGCATGACGCGCTCCGGCGGATGGGCGAGACGCCGGACGAGTCGGGGTCCTTCATGTCTACCGTGCACCAGACGGTCATCCGCGTCCGCTCCGCGGTGACGGGCCTCGGCACCAATGCGCTGTCGTCCTTCGTCAGCGGCGAAGAGCAGATCCTCAGCCAGTACGATGACGCGCTGAAGGAGTGCGCCAGCGAGGCCGCGATCACGGCCACGCTGACCCGGCAGCGCCAGTCCCTGCAGGCGAAGATCGCGCAGATGAAGCAGCTTGCAGCCTGAGCGCCTGCCGTGCCGAACCTGAAAACCGACGAGCACTTCATGCAGGAGGCGATCAAGGTCGCCACGCAAGACGGCGCTGACCCGTCGCTGTCGCCGATCGGCTGCGTGATCGTGCTGGGCTCCGAGATCATCGCCGCCGAGCGCAACCACGTCGCCGCCAAGCACGACGCCACCGCGCATGCCGAGATCGAGGCCATCCGCGCCGCCGGCCGCGGCTTCGACGACGGCGAGCTGCGCGGCGCCACGCTCTACACCACGCTGCAGCCGTGCGGCATGTGCACCATGGCCACGATCTGGAGCAAGGTCGGCCGCATCGTGTTCGGCGCCGGCCGCGACGACGTGCACCAGATGTATTTCGAGGCGCGCCATGTCGACACGCTCAAATTCGTCGCGAACGCCTATCGCGACGACATCACGATCGAAGGCGGCGTCCTGCGGGAGGCCTGCAGCAAGCTGTATTACCGGCCCTGGGACGATGTCCCGATCGAGGACCAGGGCAACCGCTAGAGCGGGCCGCGGTCTCTGGGCGGAGGTACGCGACCGGAGATCCAGCCCGCTGCCGCCGCCGTTCAGGCAACAGCCACCAGGAGGTCTCGACCATGCGGCGGCATCTGCTCACGACCGCGATCCTCGCAGGACTTATCGCCATGCCGCACCCGAGTGACGCTTCCCCGCTCGACCGGTACAAATGGAAGAACCGCCTTCTGGTCGTGACCGGCCCCGACGGCGCCGCAGCACAGCAGCAGCGCCGGGTCTACGACGCTGCCAAAGCCGGCATGTCCGAGCGCGCGATCGTGCTGCTCGAGGCCGTTGACGACAGCGCCGCGTCTCGCGAGCTCCGCGCGGCGCTCGGCAGCGACGTCAGCCGCTTCAAGGTCACGCTGATCGGCAAGGATGGCCACACGGTCTTCGCGTCGGACACGCCGATCTCGGCCGACGCGCTGTTCAAACGCGTCGATGCGATGCCGATGCGGCAGGACGAGATGCGGCGTAACAGGTCGCGATGAAACACGGCGCGCGGCGGCGCGGTTGGATCGCGCCGACCGGATGAGCTGCAGCGCCAGAGCCTCGGTGTCTTGTGCACCGTCAACGTCGTGCCCCCGTGC
Organism: Bradyrhizobium sp. ORS 375; assembly: GCF_000239775.1. Lineage (GTDB taxonomy): Bacteria > Pseudomonadota > Alphaproteobacteria > Rhizobiales > Xanthobacteraceae > Bradyrhizobium. Next base: position 5,968 of record NZ_CAFI01000111.1, on the reverse strand, counting down.
ACGCCGGCGTCACGGCAGGATTTCTCCACGTGTCAAACAGCAGGCATGACTGAGCCGCCTCGCGGCCGCATGCGCCCGAGTTGTGCGATCGATCGACCTCTCCTTTGAAGAAGAGGCGCAGGGAAGACCGGGTATCGGCTGACACCCGCGGTCCGCGTGCAGCAGATAAGCACGCGGCAGAACCACAGGTTCAGCCCAATATCCGGCCTTCCCTGCGCGACGGTTTTGCGGGTTATAGGCGCTCTCCCCGGGGACCGGCTGTCTTGCCCCCGTCACCAGTGGATCATCATCCCCACCGGCTTGGTCTCAGCGTCGGGAGACCAGGACCACACCATTTCGCCGTCGTCTCGCTCCGTTCGTCGGCACGGGCTTTTGACACCCGGCTGTAGAGCAACGCGCCCGTCGCCTCTCCGGCTCGACGCTTCATGACGATCGCGAAACGTCCCTCTTCAGCGAGCCGGGATGCGCGAGAATGTGGAGGTGATTTGCCCGACGAGGCAAGGGAGGAGTGCGCGACAAACTGGCACGACGGGCAGTTGCCGCATGCGGGGATGCAGGGATTGCCCGTCGGGCGATGATCCGTGGACAACGGGGGATCCGTGCGTAGCATTCGCCGTCGCCACGTCGCGACCAACCGACCAAGACCAACTTTCTCAATCGCGGCGATGGGAGCCAACGAGTGTCGTGCACTGTCACCGCACCGACGGCCTCGCGCGCTTCCGAGTTGTCTGTGCCCATCGGGAGCGATGCCCGCAAGAAGCTGGCCGAAGTTAAGCCTCAACAATCGGACCAGTGGCCTTGCCTGAAGAAGACAACCCCCAAGCCCAACCTGCCTGATGCACTATTCTCCCTTGACGGCACACGCAAAGACGATTTTTACTCCACCACCAGTGGTTTAGATTCTGCTCTGTACTTTCCCATGTGAGATTTAAAGCATGAAGTCCACTTCCTCTGTAGCTGGATTTCTCGACAAACCCAAAACAGGGGCCCGAGGAACACTGTATCGCGGACGATTTGTATGCGAGCACGTTCAGTGGACTGGATCCTCTTCCGATCTGCTTGGCACGTTCACGATTACGATCGAGGAACTTGCCGATGCTGCCGAAAGTCGACTCCTATGGACCGATCAAGCTGTTCAAAGAGGTATTCAACCGCACATCGACCCAGCACCACCTCGCGAACTCTGCTTGGCTGACGGATACCCCGACCCGAAGAAGTATGTATTCGATGCCTCAAACGCTGATGACATCACCGAAAAGCTCCTTAACGGGGAAAAGCTATTTCTGAGCCCTCTAATCTGGAATCTTCGCCCAGGAACGTTTGAGGCGTACTGGGACGAAGAGGAAACCGCACTATACATCTACTCGGGAAACATCTACCTGCCGGACTCTCATCATAGACATCAAGCAATTCTCAAAGCGGTTCGCACCTGGCGCTCAGCAAAAAAAGACTATCCAAAGTTTTTAGGCGACCGCGAATTCAAAATCGAACTTTACTTTTTAACAAAAGAAGACGAGGGCAACTACTTTTTCGACAAGAACCAACGACCGAAACCAACTGCCAAATCCAAGGCATACGACCTAACCACTCAAGACGATCTATCGCTATTGGCTAAGCTAGTCATAGAGCGGTCTAAAAACTTGAGCGGAAACGTCAATCGCGTTACTGATCGTCTTATAGCCAGCAATTTTCAAGTAATAACTCTTTCTACGCTTCGCGAGATGATGAATTCGTTCGCAAGCACAGATTCATTGGACGAGTCTGAATTAGACGGCCTAGCGACCGTTGCTGCCGAATTTTACGATCTGCTTGTCACCGTGCGGCCGGAACTAGGAATATTAGCTCAACCAGATAGACGGAAAGTGCGCGAAAACCTTGTCGTGGATTCTGCGGTCATGATGCACGGATTTGCCGCCCTTATGAAAGATTTCAACAATGATCTAGCAGAAATGGGGACCATCAAGGCAAGGAGGGAATGGGCAAAGAAAGTAAAATGCTTCAGCGCAGAAAGGCAATACAGGTTTAGGCAGTGGAAAGGCGACCTATTCGCGAAGGCAAATCCACTTTGGCGCGCCGTCGGGGTGGTGAAACACGGTCGAGATTCACGAAGACTGACCGTCCTGAATACAGGGGCTGCTCGCGGAGAGTGCGGGCGCGTCCTTAGACAGCTTGTAGCGGCACCACAAACGACGTCAGACCTCAGCTTTCTGGCGCAGCGATAGAGCATAAAATGCCAGCAAACCGGGAGTCGCTTCTTGCTGGACGAAACAACCAACCGCTATCAAGCGACGAGGTTCGGAGAGCAACGAACACCTTTCTTGGCCTCGATCCATCGGCTCCGATACGACATGAGGCCACATCCCGAACTCGATTTCAGGTTATTTACGAAGAGAGTGAAACAGTAGCCGAGATTGTTTTCGGACCAGATATTTACCCAGGCACAAGCGTAATCGACCCCAACTCCTCTTTAAGCATGCAAGCCGCGGCCGCTCATGAGCTGTGCCACTACTATCGATGGCGCGACAAAACAGAACTAGAAGAAGAACAGCTAATGCACGTAGATGAAGCGCTAACTAGCTTAGAAGCTGCACTACGCTTTCCAAAGCTTGGCGAGCACGATATCCGACAGCTCGTATCGGATGCAATTCAACGTCTACAGCTTTACATTCAAAATCGACGCTAACCGCTAAACCGCGATTACATCCACCCTGTCCCTTGTGACCGCTGTTGCTATACGCTGATAGCGCTTTGAAGTCTGATAGCCGCGCACGGCGTGAACGGCTTCTTCGACAAGAGGAAACCAAGAACCTGCCCGATAAAGAAAGACTGAGTCATCGGTTTCGGCTAGCACGCCCGCCTCGATACTCGACATTGAAAGCACCCTCCCGGGTGGACCCCTCCGAATTGGATGTACCCTAACGTGAGGGGCGGCCAGATCGGAGTCCATAAATCTCGCCAGGGTCGGCGGACCGTTCAATTTGAACTGCCAAAGCGAACGATTGAAAAGAAATACGCCTCTAGTCACGTCGGCGGCCATTATGGAATTCAATTGCTCTGCTTCGGACTGGAACGCAATGCCGGCAACATCCCCGAGGTGCAGATTTCCGTCCATTACGGATTCATCCAGATGTTCCTCCGTCTTCTCCCTCCTATCCTCAGCTGACACCGTTGAATAGAACTGGATGCGATTTCTCCCCGCAAGATTTGTGATGGCGCGACCGCTGATCGTAAGTCCGAACGAAGACTCCGCAAACTGCCCAAAGTTTATCGTCCACCGACCATCTGGAGCATCGGCACCCAAACCGATTAGTCCACCAGATAGCCCGCACGCCGCTCCGACCGCTCCAAAACGACAATGAAATGCTCGAGCTGGCCTATCAGAAACTGTGCGCCTTTCCAACGGCCTCGAGAGAGACCTCCCCCTAGCAAACTCCTGCATGTCAGATCGCCCCATGGCAGAAACCTGCAGGATATTAGAATCCGTTCCCACGTATGCTCGCCCGTAGTAGAAGCGGACATCGAGGAGGCTCCGAAAATCTAACTCCTTCTCGCAAATGTAGGAGTATCGATCTACGTCCTCTGAAGATACTTCGTAGGCACCTCCCTCCGATAGAAGTTCCCTTGCCCTATTTTGGGTAGGGCCGAGTTGGCTTAGAAGTCGATTATCGGAAAATAGAGCTATTGCTGCCTCGCCGTCACCGTTGAGGCGCTCAGTGCAAAATGAAGCTAAATCGAAAGCGCGGATAGTCCCATCTTCGGAAAAGAGCCAAAGGAAATCGAAATAAAGATACGCCTCTACATACTTACCCAACAGAGAAAGGCGTTTCATATTTTTCCCCTTCTCATTCGCTTGGCAGTTAGATTGTCTACGGTTTTGTCGGCCTCCCAAATTCTAATCACGTCCTCTGGAATTTCATAACTTTCGTCATCGCTAGGCGCAACGGGATAGCCATGCCAAGGGCCCGGGTGATTATCGCAACGAGGGAAGAATGCAACGCGCTCCCCTCGTACACCGACTACGACACCTGCATTGAATCCGACCCACCAAAGATCACCTCTTACTGATAACCAGCCACAAAAATCACTACTGTCGAAAAGCGACGCTTCGTCCTCTAAGGAAAGGTTTTTGCTCCAAATCGTTTTCCCGGGCTTCAGCTTGCTCTGTCGATGATAGTTCAACGATTTGTAGGTTCGCCCGCCCGGCGGGTGTGACTTACTCTTCTCACGCGTATACCCAAACACCGTGCCGTCGGATTGAACATCGAGTTTCTTCAAATGTCCCTCCCGCAGCTTGAGGCATGCTTGTGAATTTACGCAGGCTCAGAAGCTCGTCGGCCCCTACTCCCACTCGATTATCTTGCGCGTCACTAACGTATTGATACGAAACGCTTTTACCGGCATGCCACATCGGGACGCCGATGGCGAGACCGACCATTTTCTTTGGTCTTGATTCCACAGGAATATTTTGCGGGGGCATGCCGGGCCTCTCTTCATCAACTATCGGCTGCTATTGCCGGAACAGCAACAAGTCGTTTGTTAGTTCGCTGCAGAAAAGCGCATCACCCTTGGCAAAGGCGCGCGATCACCTCGTGCTGCTCATGTCCTCCCGAGGGAGTCTTCGATTTTAGTCAGCGCAAGGCTCAGCCTTGGCGCGACGAAATCCAGAAAGGCCCGGCGCTTGAGCGGCTGGACCGGCTGGGGCTGGTGCACGAGGTTGACCGGCGTTGGACGATCGTCATGCTGGTGCAGGATCTGCACCAGCCGCCCGTCAGCGATCGCCGGCGCGACCTGGTAGGACATCAGGCGCGCGACGCCCAGGCCGGCAGCCGCTGCCTCCACCCCCGCGTCGGCCGTGTTGACCGAAAATCGCGGCTTGATCGGCACCCTGTGTTCGCCGGCGCCAATGCCAAACGTCCAGCTTCGATACGTCTGCAAGCCTTCGAAGGCGATGCAATCATGATCGCGCAGAGCCTCGAGGTCTTCGGGCTCGCCGCGGCGGGCGAGGTAGTCCGGACTGGCGCTGAGGATCCAGCGCACATGGCCGACCTGGCGGCTGATCAGCTGGCTGTCGGGCATACGGCCGATGCGGACCGCGACGTCGACATGCGCCTCGACGAGATCGATGACGTGGTCCGACAGGATCAGCCGCACGCTGAGCGGCGGATAGGCAGCGAGAAACGCATGGACGAGCGGCGCGACATGAAGCTTGCCGAACATGATCGGCGCCGTCACCAGCAACTCGCCGCGCGGTTCGCGATACTCGCCGCTGGCCGCGCGCTCCGCTTCGGCCAGGTCGTCGAGCAGGCGCCGCGCCACAGCCGCGAAGGCTTCGCCGGCTTCGGTCAGGATCAGCTTGCGGCTGGTCCGCACCAAGAGCCGCGCGCCGAGATGCGCCTCCAGCTCGGACATCCAGCGACTGACCGTCGGCAGCGGCACGCCGAGCGCACGGGAGGCCGCCGACAGGCTGCCGCCATCCACCGCCGCCACAAGCGTCCGCATCGCTTCGAAGCGGTCCATCATTCTTCCAATAAATGAAACCTTGGCTCTCGAGAATAGCCGCTACCGCTCAAAAATGGAAGAACGTAGATGAGGGTCATTAGCCAGCACGGCTGCCACGAGAAGGACCTTCCGATGACCCGCATCCCGACCCCCGCCACCATCGCCGACGCGCCCGAAGCCTCGCGTCCTGTGCTTGAAGGCGTCGCCAAGCAGCTCGGCAGCACGCCGAACATGTTCCGCGCCATCGCGCTCAGCCCGCAGGCGCTCTCAGGCTATCTCGCTTTGTCCGGCGCGCTCGGCAAGGGCTCGCTGCCCGCCGCGACGCGTGAGCGGATCGCCCTGGCGGTGGCTGAAATCAACGGCTGCAGCTACTGCCTCTCGGCCCACACCTATCTCGGCCGCAACCTCGCCGGGCTGGACGACGCGGAGATCACCGCCAACCGCAACGGCGCGTCGAACGATCCGAAGG
>NZ_CAFI01000112.1 GCF_000239775.1 Bradyrhizobium sp. ORS 375 | reverse complement strand
GCGACGCCGGCGCTGCTCGCGCACGTGTTGATCAGCAAATACTGCGATCACCTTCCGCTCTATCGGCAGTCGCAGATCTTCGACCGTCATGGCGTCGATCTCTGCCGCTCGACGCTCGCGGGCTGGGTTGGCGGCGCATGCTGGTGGATCGAGGCCTTGCACGAACGGCTGTGCAAGAACGTGTTCGCCTCCAACCATCTCTTTGCCGATGACACGCCGATCCCGGTACTCGATCCTGGTCGCGGACGAACCAAGACGGGACGGCTTTGGGTGTACGCGCGCGAGCAACGGCCGTGGGGCGGACCCGAACCTCCGGCCGACATCTACCTGTTCGCACCCGACCGCAAGGCCGAGCGACCAGCCGCACATCTTGCTGCCTTCAAGGGCATCCTGCATGTCGATGGATATGCTGGCTTCGAGCAACTGGCCGACAAGGAGGGCATTACGCTCGCAGCGTGTTGGAGCCACTCGCGACGCAAGTTTTACGATGTCGTCGAAGCCACGGCGTCTCCCGTGGCGACAGAAGCCCTGCGCCGGATCGGCGAACTCTACGCGATCGAGGCGCGCATCCGCGGCCAATCGCCTGACTACCGTCTTGCCGAACGCAGGACCTTCTCCAAGCCGATCGTCGATGCTCTGAACGTCTGGCTCGATGCCCAGCTCCGCCTGGTCTCCGGCCGCAGCACGCTTGCCGAGGCAATCCGCTATGCGCTCTCGCGTTGGCACGGACTGACGCGCTTCCTGAACGATGGCCGCGTCGAGCTCGACACCAATCCGGTCGAGCGCGCGATCCGTCCCGTCACCCTTGGCCGCAAGAACCATCTGTTTGCCGGGCAGCGACGGTGGTGGACATCGCTGGGCAGTGGTCAGCTCGCTCATCACGACCTGCAAGCTGAACGACGTCGAGCCCTACGCCTATCTGCGGGACGTCCTGCAGCGGATGATCGACGG
>NZ_CAFI01000113.1 GCF_000239775.1 Bradyrhizobium sp. ORS 375 | reverse complement strand
GTAGCCGAACTTGTTCAGCACATCGATCTTGAGCTCGGGGTTGGCTTCCAGCACCGGCAGCAGCTCATAGGGCGGCGCCTCCATGAAGTCGATGTCACCTGACTGCAGCGCGTTGACCGCGGTCTGCGCATCGGCCATCGTGATCCACTCGACGCGGTCGACCTTGACCACTTTACCGCCCGCCGTCCAGCTCGCCGGCTCCTTGCGCGGCACGTAGTCGGTGTTTTTCTCGTAGACTGCCTTCACGCCCGGCTGGAATTCCGCCTTGACGAACTTGAACGGACCCGAGCCGATCTGTTCCGGGATCTGCTGGCCCTGCGGCGTCTCAGCGAGGCGCTTGGGCATCATGAACGGCACGTAGGACGAGGGTTTGCCGATCGACTCCAGCACGAGGCCATAGGGCTCCTTCAGCTTGAGCACGATCGTCTTGGCATCCGGCGCCTCCAGACTTGCCGTGAAGTCCATCAGCTTCTGGCCCATGCCGTCGTTGCGGCCCCAGCGCTTGAGCGAGGCGACACAGTCCTCGGCCGTGACCGGCGCGCCGTCGTGCCATTTCAGGCCGTCACGCAGCGTAAACGTGTAGGTCAGCTTGTCGTCGGACACCTTCCAGTCCGCCATCTGCGGCTGGATCTTGAAGCTCGAATCCGTGGCCACCAGCGTGTCATAGACCATGTAGCCGTGGTCGCGGGTGATGTAGGCGGTGGTGAAGCCGGGATCGATGACCCGCAGATCGGAGTGCATCACGGCGGCGATCGTCTTCTTGCCGGCCGCGAAAACGTCGGGCGCGAGCCCTGGCGCCAACAAGACGGCGGACGCAACAAGCCATGACGCGAGCGCGGAGCGGGCCCGGCGCGAATGAGGTGACATGCGAGCTCTCTTGACGTGACGGGGTGAACGACGGCCTCGGGACTGACCGAGACACGGCGACCGCTGGACGTCGCACCATGATTGAACGGGTCTGCGCCCAGCGTTCATTCCGCGCGCGAAGAGTTGCAACACTTCCCGCGCGCGTCAATCGGCTTTGCTGTCGCCCTTCGCGGCTACCGTGCACCCGATTACCAGCCCCGCTCCCGCAGGGTGGGCAAAGGCTCTGCGGTGCTATTTGTACGGGCGGGACGGCAGAGGCGCCGCGCCCACCATCTCTCCCCTGAATATGCTGCACCACGGTGGGCACGCTGCCGCCCATCGGCGGCTGCTTTGCGCACCGACCGGCAGCGCACCGCGGCCCTCGCATGAAATAAGCGGCGGAGTTGCCTCCGCCGCTTGTGCCGCCTGCAATCGCGCGCGCGAGCTACTCGCTCTTGTCGATGTTCCAGAACACCGGCGTCGCCGGGCCGTCGAGCACGCCGGTCAGCGACTTGCGCCAGCCGCTCGGCAGCAGGTACTGCCCGAGCGGGACATAGAGCACCTTCTCGTAGTTCAGCTTCTGGATCTCGGTCGCGATCTTCTTCTGCTCGTCGGGCGAGGAGGCGCGCGCATAGGCGTCGCGCAGCTTCTCGACCTCGGCATCCTCGGCCCAGCCGAACCAGCCGCCCTTGGTGCCGCGGCCGCCGATCGACACGTTCGCCACGGGGTTGGCCACGTCGGCGCCGACCCAGTTGGTGAAGAACATGTTCCAGCCGCCTTCCTTGATCGGCTTCTGGCTGGCGCGCCGCGTCACCACGGTCTGCCAATCGGTCGCCTGCAGGTCGACCTTGAAGCCGGCCTCGCGCAGCAGCTGGGCAGCGACGATCGGCTGCGCCTTCAGCGTGGTGACGTCGCCCGGCGCCATGATCGCGATCGGGGTGCCGTCA
>NZ_CAFI01000114.1 GCF_000239775.1 Bradyrhizobium sp. ORS 375 | reverse complement strand
TGGGCTCGGATTGTGCGGCGCGCCCGGGCCGCTCGGAGCGTTGCGGCCACCCGGGCCACCTGGACCACCCGGTCCCTGCACCGGACCCTGGCCGCGCGGCATCTGCGGGCCTTGCACGGATTCCCCGGGAAAGCGGGTCACCGCCTGCACGGATTCGGCGCGCAGCCCACCGGCGCCGTCCGGCACGGCGTTGAGCACGACTCGCGTTTCGCCCGCCGGCTGGAAGCGCGAGTTGTCGCGCGCGACATAGCCGGAGCCGAAGCGCAGCTCGTTGCCGACGCGCTGGACATAGCCTTCGACCAGGAGCCGGCTGGCGCGGGCGAACTCCTTCAGATCATCCGGTCTGATCCGCGCAACCTGCATTACGCCCTGCGCCACGCGGCCTTCGGCCTGCACGCGCCGGCCGACCAGCGCCTGGTCGACGCCGGTGAGCCGCAGCCCGCCGATCGACACGCCGTTGCGGTCACGGACCACGACGCCGGTGACCCGGCTCGTGGCCGTCGTGCGCGGGTCCACCAGGCTCGCGACGATCACGCCATCACTGCGCCTTAGCCCGAACACCGCGACCTCCGCGCCGACCTTGCGCCAGCTTTCCTGGCCCGGCGAGATCACGGTCTGGCCGAGCACGGTGAGCTCGCCCGGCCTGACCGCCTCGATCGGCCCGGTGACCTCGCTGACGATTTCGATGCGGCCCGTGCTGAGCGCGCCCCGGGCGTCGCGCTGCGCCAGCACGCGGGCGAGCTGGCCAATCTTCAGCGCCTTCACGGATGAGGCCTCGCCATCGATCGTGACCGGCACGTTGGGCGCGTAGCTGACGCGCTCGCCATTGACGAAGATGCTGCCGAAGCGCTGGATCACGCCGACGATGCCGGTGCCGCCCATGCCCTGATCCTGGCCGCCGCGGATGCCGGTGCCGCCGATACCCTGGTCGTCGCCTTTGCGGGTCTGCCCCCAGGCCAGCGCCGACGTGCCGGCGAGCCACAGGCCGGCGAGCAGCGCCCTGCGCGAGACGTGCCGCCTGCTCATGATGGGCCGCCTTCCTCAGGCGTATCCTTCGGCTCTTCCAAATAGATGTAGACGCCGAAATTCCAGCGGGCATCGCCGCCCTTGTCCTTGGCGAGCGCGCGGTTGGCTTCGCGATTGGCGGTCTTCAGCGCCTCCATCGCGAGCTCGCGCGAGCGCGCCTCGAGCCGTCTGGCGAGCTTCGGCGACAGCCCGTCATAATGCACCGCGCGCTCCATGAAGCGCGGCGCGGGCTCGGACACGTTGGCGGCGGCGGCGGCGATATGATCATGCAGATTGCGGCCGAGATAGTACCATTTGCGGTCGTCGTCGCCGCGGGGCACGAAGCCGGTGTCCGTCAGCACGATGTTGTCATCGGCATCGATGCTGACGAGATTGCGGTCCAGCCATTCGTCGAGCACCGCGCGCGGACGGACGTCCTTGGTGATGGTGCTGACCAGAGCCTCGAATGACGGCGCATCGCCTTCGGCCGTTCGCGGCAGCGGCAGCGGGTCGCCTCTGGGGTCGGTGAACTCGGGGGCGGCGAGCCAGTGCGCGATGATGGCGCTGGTCCGTGACAACGTCGTGGGCACCACGTTGACCGGCGCGCCGGCCCCGCGCAGCCGCGCCACCTCCTTGCGATGGATCCCGGTGAGCAGGCTGACGCGGCTGTCGGTCTGCGGCTTGCCGTCGAGCGCGAAATCGTGCTCGGCGACGTTGACGAACAGCTCGCGCAGCAGCTGCGCCAACGCAGGAAACGTCATCCCGCTGCGAATGCATAGCCGCACCAGCGGGCGCAGCAGCCGCGCCAGCGGGGCATGCAGCTGCGCTGCGGTGAGCGGCGCGGGCAACCTGGATTTCGGATTCATGACCAAATTTTAGCCGGCCGAACTGTGGGACACAATCCCACACATTCGTTGACGTGTGAAAAATTCCCACGTATTGAAGGCGACGTTCAACCCACGGTCTCGTGCCGCGGCGGCAGTGCCAGGGCGACTTGCAGCGGTCACGTTGCAGCCGGCGCGTTGCAGCCGCACGCGTCGGGTCCGTCTGATCGGGGAGTTCGATATGCTCCAGGAGGCGTATCTCATGAACGTCGAGGGCCGTGCTCCGGACACGCGGAATCCCGCAATGGCGGGCGGAGCCGTGCAGCCCTGGGCGGACGCCCCGGCCTATGTCCTGATCGTCGATCTGCTCGCAATGTTCGCCGCTGTCGCGCTGCCATGGTCGGCGACGGTGACGACGGTGCTGATGGTCGGCTGGTCGATCGCGGTGATTCCAACCATCGATTGGGACGAGCTCATCAGAAGCCTGGCGCTTCCGGCCTGCGCGCTGCCGCTTGCGCTGTTCGTCTTGGCCGATATCGGCGTGTTGTGGTCTGATGGGCCGTGGGAGTTTGGACTGCAGGCGGTCAATCCGGTGTCGAAGCTGCTGCTGCTTCCCCTGCTGCTCCAACACTTCAGGCGTTCGGATCGCGTCCTCTGGGTGCTGATCGGCTTTGTGCTGTCATCGGCCATCATGATGATGCTGTCATGGGTCGCACTGGCAGATCCGTCGACGCTGACGGCAGCGCTGCCGGTCGAGCAGGCGCTCGGCCGGCATCAGCCATTCACGTTATGTGCGCTCGCGTTGGTGGGCCCGGCTCTCGTCGGCTATTTGCGGGGGCAAACCGGAGCAGCCTTTGCTCTCGCCGGCCTGGGCGCGCTGTTCTTCAGCCATGAGTTGCTGGTCACGCCTGCGCAGACGATCTGCATCGCCATCACGACCCTCATGCTCGTGCTGGCCATACGTCATCTCAGCAGGCGCTTGGCCATGCTGCTGCTGGGGGCTGCGGCGGTGACCGGCAGCGTCGCCTGGGCGGCGTCACCGCTGTTGAGCCGGCCGATCGTGCAGAACGTGGTGCAACACCACCTGACGCTCAGCGGTGGCGGCGCGATGGAAGGTCGGCCCGATTGGCGGCGCACGATGGCGTCGCTCGCCGAAGCGCCGTTGTTGGGCCACGGCACCGGCGCGATGCGTCCGCCGTTCGCCGCCGATGCCCGGCCGCCGCAGCAGATGCGCGGCACAGGCCACGACGTGCAGACCCAAAGCCTGTACGTCGCCTGGCAATGGGGACTGGTCGGTCTCGTCCTGCTCGGTGCCATGTGGATCGGTCACATCCGTCTGGTCCGCGGCCGCGACGGAATCGCGTGGGTCGGATTGACGATCGTCGTGCAGACATGCGTCGGCTCGCTGGTCAGCGGCAATGTCTTCGGCGTCAACGAAGGCTGGGTCTATGTGATCGGCCTCGGCGCGGCCGGCGGCGTCGCGCTCCGTCGTCGAGTTGGAGATCCCGACAAGGCATCAGCCATTGTCGCGGATGCTGATTTGCCCGTCGGGTCAGTGTTCTGAAAATCGGTCAATAGTTTCTGATCAAAATAAATTGCTTGCGCCCCGGGGCAATCAGCGCCATTCATGGCACGTCCTGTCCCACGAGAGGGGCGAACGCGTCGTCACGGGCGTCGGGTGCGGGATGCGGTGGCCGCGATGATGCTGCGTGCGCCTGTGCGCACGGACGAACGGCATCATGCGGACGGTGAAATCGTGTGGTCCTGGCGCCCCGATGCTGGCGTCAAGGTCGCGAGCGCTGATGACGCCCGTGACTGACAGGGGCAAGACAGCCGGTCCCTGGGGAGAGCACGTATAAGCCGTCAACCCATCGCGCAGGGAAGGCCGGATGTTCGGCCCGTACCTGTGGCGACTACGCGTGCTTTCCTGCACGCAACCACGGGTGCGCTCGGCACCCGGCCTTCCCTGCGCCCTCTCACATGTCGAGGGTGGATGCTTCCGCAAAGCTCGGGCAATAGATGCCGCGAGAATACGGACGCTCGCCCTCATGCTGTTTGACAGGTGCATCTGACCTTGCACTGCTCTCTCCGCGTCATTGCGAGCGCAGCGAAGCAATCCAGAGTCCTTGCTCGGCACTGGATTGCTTCGCTACGCTCGCAATGACGGAGGAGGACGGTAAGGTGGGCAAAGGCGCTTGCTCGGCCAGCTGCTCCGACCGCGCCTGTCGTACGCCGTGCCCACCGCTCCAACAACGGTGGGCACGATCATCACGCTGCCAATGGTTATGCCCTCTCCCCCTTGCGGGAGAGGGCGCAGTCACGAGCACCGCGACTCGTGGCATGGTCAGGACATGCCGGCGTGATGAGGTGTTGTTGCGGTCATCCGCTTGATCGCCAGCACCTCGCTGCCCCCAGCCTTGATGCGCGCGATCGCCTCACGGACCGGCTCGATCTGCGTGGCCATGTGAAACGCGTTGGCGTGCACGATCGTCTCGGCATCGCGCACGATGGCGACGTGTCCCTTCCAGAACATCAGGTCGCCGCGACGGAGCTGCGCAGGCTCATGATCAGTCAGCGCGTGTCCCAGGGCCGCGAGCTGCATGTCGCTGTCGCGCGGGCAAGCGGTGCCTGCGGCCTGCAGCGACACCTGCACCAGGCCCGAGCAGTCGATGCCGAGGCTGCTCTTGCCGCCCCACAGATATGGCGTGCCGACGAAGCGCTCGGCCACGGCAACGAAGTCGGGCACGACGGCATCAAGCGGCGCGACGTGCGGCTTCGGCACGAACTGCCCGTCCGCCGTCACGACGAAGCTCGCGTCCTCGCGCGTGACCGCGATCGTCGAGCCCATCACCAGCGTCTCCACCGGCGGCAGCTTGATCGACGGCCCGGGAAACGCGAAGCTGCGCAGCGCGCTGATCCGGTGTGTGGGAGCCGCGGCGGGGGATGCGAGAGCGGCGTCCGGCAGCCAGCCGACATAGCCGTCGGTCGCGAGCTGGCCCCAGGCCCAGCCCTCGCCATTGCGGTCGTAGATCGTGACGCGTTCGCCCTTCAAGGCCTGAGTCGCCAGCTCGGCGCCGGCGTGCGGCTGCTGGCGCAGCGGCGCGATCGGATCGATGACGACGAGCGGCTCGCCGTCGACGAAGCGATCGGCGATGACCTGACCTTCGAGATGCCTGGCCGCGATGTCGCCGCGCGCCGGTGTCAGCCGCAGATCAGCCATAGCGCTCGCTCAAGAGCTTGTAGAGCGCACGCGCGGCCTGGCACTCGCCGCCCTCGGGACGGCCCGGCTTTGCCGACGGCGTCCAGGCGAAGATGTCGAGATGCAGCCAGCTCCTGGCATGCTCGACGAAGCGCTGCAGGAACAGCGCGCAGGTGATCGAGCCGGCGAAGCCGCCGGACGGCGCGTTGTTGATGGTCGCGACCTTGGAGTCGAGCCAGGAATCGTAGGGTGCCCAGAGCGGCATGCGCCACAGCGGATCGTTCTCGGATGCCGCACAGCGCGCGACGTCGGCGGCGAGCGCGTCGTCGTTGGTGTAGAACGGCGGCAGCTCGGGACCGAGCGCGACGCGCGCCGCTCCGGTGAGCGTGCCCATGTCGATCAAGAGATCCGGCTTGTCCTCGTCGGCGAGCGCCAGCGCGTCGGCGAGGATCAGCCGGCCCTCGGCATCGGTGTTGCCGATCTCGACGGTGGGACCCTTGCGCGACGGAAACACGTCCATCGGCCGGAAGGCGTTGCCGGCGACGGCGTTCTCGACCGCCGGAATCAGCACGCGCAGCTGCAGCTTGAGCTTGGCGTCCATCACCATCTGCGCCAGCGCCAGCACGTTGGCGGCGCCGCCCATGTCCTTCTTCATCAGCAGCATGCTGCTCGACGGCTTCAGGTCGAGCCCGCCGGTGTCGAAGCAGACGCCCTTGCCGACCAGCGTCACCTTGGGATGCGATTCATCGCCCCAGTTGAGCTCGATCAGCCGCGGCGCGCGCGTCGAGGCGCGGCCGACGACATGGATGAGTGGGTAGTTCTGCGCCAGCAGATCGTCGCCGACGATGCTGCTGAAACGCGCACCGAAGCGGTCGGCGACCTGCTTCGCGGCGGCCTCGAGCTCCTCCGGCCCCATGTCGTTGGACGGCGTGTTGACGAGATCGCGCGCCAGCGTCGCGGCCTCGGCGAGACGATCGAGCTCCGCAGCGTCGACACCGGCGGGCGGCACGAGGCGAACCTCCGGCGTCTCGATCTTGCGATAGCGGCCGAAGCGGTAGCTGCCAAGCGCGAAGGCGAGCGCGGCGAGCCTGCTATCATGCGGCGCGTTGGCGAAGCGGTAGGTGCCGGCGGGCAGCAGGCCGGGCAGGGTGCCGGGCCGGAACAGGTCGCGGTGCCTGGCGTCGTCGGCCTCGATGCCGAACAGCACCTGCGCGATGCGGCCGTCGGCGCCGGGCAGGATCAGGCAGCTGCCGGGCTTGGCGGTGTAGACATTAGCCTCGGCGAAGTTGCGCGCCTCCGTCGACAAGCCCGCCTTGATCTCCGGCCAGCTCGTCTTCGATACGAAGGTGATCGGGATCGCTGACGCTGCGGAGGAGGTCTCGAAGATCGACGGCATGCCTAATGGTTCCCTAAAGTCGCGCCCGAGGGCCAGACTTCGCAGAGTTTGCCGGCCGCTGCAATCATGCGGGGCGCATGGCCCTTCGGCCGACGCAGATGTGACCGACGCGCCCGCATGGCGCCATTAACCGGCTGTTAGCGTTAACAGTTTATTGCTGGCGCGTTCAATTCGCTCGTCTCTCCCTGAGTCCAGTGACCATGCGTCAGCAGCCTTCCATCGCCCGGCTCGCAGCCTCCGTGGCGTTCGCCGCTCTCATCGCCGCCGGCCTCGGCGGCTGCCAGACCGTCTCCGACGTCACGGGCTCGCTGGGCAGCCGCGCCGAGCCGCCGCCGCCGGCCACGCCGCAGCGTGCGGCCGAGGTCTATGGCGAGCGCTACCGGGCCAATCCGAAGGATGCGGCGATCGCCGTTGCCTATGGCCAGGCGCTGCGCAACAACGGCCAGCGCGAGCAGGCGGTCGCCGTGCTGGAGCAGGCGACGCTCGCCAATCCCGGCAACAAGACCGTGCTCGCGGCTTACGGCCGCGCACTCGCCGACAACGGCAATTTCAAGCTGGCGTTCGACGTGCTGTCGCGCGCGCACTCGCCGGACAATCCCGACTGGAAGCTGCTCTCGGTGCAGGGCACCGTGCTGGACCAGATGGCGCGGCACGACGAGGCGCGGCGTTACTATGAGAGCGCGCTCAAGATCGTGCCGGGCGAGCCGTCGGTGCTGTCCAATCTCGGCCTGTCCTACATGCTGACGCGGGAGCTGCCGAAGGCGGAAGAGGCGCTGCGCCAGGCCTATGGCTCGCAGCGGGCGGACGCGCGCGTGCGCCAGAACCTCGCGCTCGTGATCGGCCTGCAAGGCCGCTTCGCCGAGGCCGAGCAGATCGCACGCGCCGACCTGCCGCCGGACGAAGCCGCGGCCAACGTCGCCTATCTGAAGCAGATGATTCAGGGGCAGCGCGAAGGCCAGGGCAAGGGCAAGGCGCGCAATGCGGTCCCGATGGCTGCGCTGAGCCAGCCGGACCAGTGAGCGCGTCTACGACGCGCCCGCGAGCAGCCGACGACAGGTTTCGACGAACACGTCGGCGCCGGTGACGATGTCGGTATCGGACGTGTTTTCGGTCCAATGATGGCTGATGCCGCCGATCGACGGCACGAACAGCATGCCGGCCGGCATGATCGTCGCCAGCACCTGCGCGTCGTGCCCGGCGCCGCTCGGAATCCGCAGCGACTTGCCATCCGCTAGATCGCGGCTCGCGGCCTCGATCGCATCCTGGAAGCGGCCGTCCATCATCGCCGGCGCGCCGGTGCGGATGCGCTCGACTGCGACCTGGCACGGGCCGGCCGCGGAGACCTGCTCGGCCATCTCGCGCAGCAGCGCTTCGAGCCGGTCGATCACGGCGGCATTGTCGTCGCGAATCTGGAACAGCATCTCGGCCTGGCCGGGGATGATGCTCGGCGCGCCCGGGTCGAGCGTGATGCGCCCCGTGGTCCACACCGTGCGCGGGCCGCAGGCGGAGGGAAAGCGCGCATCGATGTCGACGCAGAATTTGGCGAGCGCCAGGCCAGCGTCCTTGCGCACCGCCATCCGCGTCGTCCCGGCGTGGTTCTGCTCGCCGGTGAAGGTGATACGGTATTGCCAGATGCCGACGATCGAGGTGACGACGCCGACCTTGAGCTCGCCTTTTTCCAGCGTATCGCCCTGCTCGATATGAGCTTCGAGATAGCCGATGTGGCGGCCGCGCTCGGCCTGCAGGCGAGGACGCCCCGCGAGGCCCATTTCGGCGAGCGCATCGCGCATCGTGCGCGGGCTGCTGCGGTCGCGCGCGGCGTCGATATCTGCCTCGCTCACGTCGCCGACATAGGAGCGACTGCCGAGGAAGCTGCCGAAATGGCCCTCCTCGTCGCACCAGGAGGCAACTTCGACGGCACCTGCGATCGAGGGATCGGGATTGAGCACGCGGGCGGCTTCGAGCGCGTAGATGACGCCGAGCGGGCCGTCGAGCCAGCCGGCATGGTTCTGGCTCTCCAGATGCGAGCCGGCCAGCAGCTTGGGGCCAGGCTTGCTGCTGGTGCCCAGCACATTGCCGATGCCGTCGATCTCAGGCGTGAGCTGCGCATCGGGCAGGCGTGCGGCGAGCCAGTCCAGCGATTGACGGTGCGCTTCGGAGAAAGTCGGGCGGTGGACACCGGTCTTGTAGGTGCCGAACGCGCGCAGCGCGTTCAGATCAGCGAGGACGCGGGCGCCGTCGGCGCGGCGGAGAGTGTCGGACATCAGGCGGAGACCTCGATCATGCTCCGCCTAGAGTCCAGCGTGGGGCCGTAACCGCAAGCGAAAATTTCGCTGGCGCGGCCGGCTGCTATTGCATGGCGGCGACCTTGATGCCGGTCGGTCCAAGAATGACGACGAACAGCACCGGCAGGAAGAACAGGATCATCGGCACCGTGAGCTTCGGCGGCAGCGCCGCGGCCTTTTTCTCCGCCTCGTTCATGCGCATGTCGCGATTTTCCTGCGCCATCACGCGCAGCGACTGGCCGAGCGGCGTGCCGTAGCGCTCGGATTGCTGGAGTGCGAGACAGACCGACTTGACGCCTTCGAGGCCGGTGCGGCGGGCGAGGTTCTCATAGGCGACCTTGCGGTCCTGCAAATAGGACAGCTCGGCCGTGGTCAGTGTGAACTCCTCCGACAGCGCGATCGACTGGCTGGAGATCTCGATCGCCACCCGGCGGAAGGCGGCCTCGATCGACATGCCCGACTCGATGCAGATCAGCAGCAGGTCGAGCGCATCGGGGAAGGCGCGCTTGATCGACAGCTGGCGCTTGGAGATCGCGTTGCTGAGGAACAGCATCGGCGCCTGCAGGCCGAGATAGGCCATGCCGACGCAGATGCCGATCTTGATCGGCATCGACTTCTCCAGATGCGCGATCACGAAGACATAGAGCACGGAGCCGACGAACAGCACCACCGGCGTCACCAGGCGGGCGAACAGGAAGGTGATGTAGGGGGCATGGCCGCGATAGCCGGCCATGATCAGCTTGTCGCGCGCGGCCTCCTGCGCCAGCCATTTGGTGAGGTTGAAATCGTCCACCACCTTGGCGACCAGCTGCTTCGGCGTCTGCCGCAGCGAGACCTTCTCGCCGGCATTCAGCCGCTCGCGCTCGCGCTGCTTGATCCGCTCGCGCTCGCTGGCGACCGCCTTCATGCGCTTGTTCAGGTTCTCGCCCGCGAACAGCGGCATGATCAGCGTATAGACGGTAGCGCTCGCCGCGATTGCGGCGAAGAACATCGTCATGAAGTGCGGGTCGTGCAGCTTGGCGACCAGAAAGTCGACCATGGTTCACCCCTAGAAATCGAAGTTGATCATCTTCTTCATGACCATGATGCCCATCGACATCCAGACCACGCAGCCGACCAGCATCAGCTGGCCCGTGGGATGGGTCCAGAGCAGCGAGATGTAGTCGGGCGTGCTGAGATAGACCAGCAGCATCACGATCGGCGGCAGCGATCCGATGATGCCTGCGGAGGCCTTGGCCTCCATCGACATCGCCTGGATCTTCTCGGCCATCTTCTTGCGGTCGCGCAGCACCTTGGAAAGGTTGCCCAGCGCCTCGGAGAGGTTGCCGCCGGACTTCTGCTGGATCGCGATGACGATGCCGAAGAAGTTGGCCTCCGGCAGCGGCATCCGCTCATAAAGTCTGGCACAGGCCTCGCCGAGCGGCATGCCGATCGCCTGCGTCTCGATGATCGCGAGGAACTCGCTGCGGAGCGGCTCGGGCGCATCGGCGGCGACCACCTTGATCGATTCGAACAGCGGCAAGCCGGCCTTGATGCCGCGTACGATGACGTCGACCGCGTCCGGCAGCGCGGCGAGGAATTTCTTCTCGCGCCGTTTCTTGAGGTAGCCCAGAATCCAGCGCGGCAGGCCGAAGCCCGCGGCGAAGCCGAGGCCCAGGGCGCCGAGCGGACCGCCGCCCGAGAAGAAGGCGATCGCGCAGATGACGAAGCCGAGGACGCCCGAGATGATCCAGAATTTCTGCACCGTCCAGTCGAGGCCAGCCTGCGAGATCCGGATGTTCAGCGGGACCTTGCTCTGCTTTTGCGCCTTGGCTTCGAGATCCTTCAGCGACGATTCAACCTGCTCGCGGCGCGAGCGCTGATTGCGCTCCGCCTGGCGGACCACCGGCTCGGCCTTGGCGACGGAGCTGCGCCGCTGCTCGGCCTTCCGCTCGCCCGACAGCATCGGATAGATGAAGACCCATGCGATGCCGCCGATGGCGGTCGCGGCGAGGAAGGCGAGGGCGAGAGCCTGAAACTTCATGGAGCTCTCCGTTATTCCTTGGCCGCAGCTTCGGCGGCATCGAGCGCCGCCGCCAGCCGCTTCTCTTCGCCGTAGTAGCGTGCGCGCTCCCAGAATCGGGGGCGGCCGATGCCGGTCGAGCGGTGGCGGCCGATGATCTTGCCGTTCGCATCCTCGCCGATCATGTCATAGAGGAAGATGTCCTGGGTGATGATGGTGTCGCCTTCCATGCCCATCACCTCGGTGATGTGCGTGATGCGGCGGGAGCCGTCGCGCAGACGGGCCGCCTGCACGATGACGTCGATCGAGGCGCAGATCATCTCGCGGATGGTGCGCGACGGCAGCGAGAAGCCGCCCATCGTGATCATGGATTCGCAGCGCGACAGCGCCTCGCGCGGGTTGTTGGCGTGCAAGGTGCCCATTGAGCCGTCGTGACCGGTGTTCATGGCCTGGAGGAGGTCGAAAGCCTCCGGGCCGCGGACCTCGCCGACGATGATGCGTTCGGGACGCATACGCAGACAGTTCCTGACCAGCTCGCGCATGGTGACCTGGCCCTCGCCTTCGATGTTGGGCGGTCGGGTTTCCAGGCGCACCACATGCGGCTGCTGCAGCTGGAGCTCGGCCGCGTCCTCGCAGGTGATGACGCGCTCGTCGTGGTCGATGTAGTTGGTCAGGCAGTTCAACAGCGTGGTCTTGCCCGAGCCGGTACCGCCGGATATCAGCACGTTGCAGCGGACGCGCCCAATGATCTGCAGGATCTCCGCGCCTTCCGGCGAGATCGCGCCGAACTTGACCAGCTGATCGAGCGTCAGCTTGTCCTTCTTGAACTTACGAATGGTGAGCGCGGGACCATCAATCGCCAGCGGCGGCACGATCGCGTTGACGCGGGAGCCGTCGGCGAGACGGGCGTCGCAGATCGGCGAGGATTCGTCGACACGGCGGCCCACTTGGCTGACGATGCGCTGGCAGATGTTGAGCAGCTGCTGGTTGTCGCGGAAGCGGATGCCGGTGCGCTGGATCTTGCCGTTGACTTCGATGAAGACCGTGCCCGCGCCGTTGACCATGATGTCGGCGATGTCGTCGCGCGACAGCAGCGGCTCGAGCGGACCATAGCCGAGCACGTCGTTGCAGATGTCGTCGAGCAGCTCCTCCTGCTCGGCGATCGACATCACGATGTTCTTGATCGCGATGATCTCATTGACGATGTCGCGGATTTCCTCGCGCGCCGACTCGCCGTCGAGCTTGGCGAGCTGAGCGAGGTCGATCGCCTCGATCAGGGCGCCGAAGATCGTCGCCTTCACCTGGTAATAGTTGTCCGAGCGCCGGGCTTCCACCACTGGGGGCGGCGGCGGCGGAGGCGCCTGCCGGGTCGGAGCCAGAGGAGGCGACGACACGGCCGGAGACGCCGCGCGCGGCGCCGGCGCCAGCTCGGGCGCCGGGGCGGCCGGCCTGAGGGCCCTTGTATCGTTGTCCGTTCCGCTACGCTTACCAAACACGACTTAGAACTCCACGCGGGCTTACTTCGCCTTCAGCTTGTCCAGCAGAGGCGACAGGAAGGAGCCTTTCGGCTTCTTGGTCTCGCTGCGGCCGGTAAGCCGCTGCGCGATCTGGAGGAACATCTCGGTCGTCCGATGATTGGGCGACATCTCCGCAATCATCTGCCCATTGTTCGCCGCCGCGCCAAAAATCTGCGGCTCGAACGGGATGGTCACGATCGGTGGACTTTCGATCGCCTTGGCGAATTCGCTGGCGTTGATCTCCGGCCGCTTGGGAACGCCGACCTGGTTCAGGCAGTACAGCGGCATGCGGTCGTTCGGGCGCGCCGCCTTGAGGAGATCGAACATGTTCTTGGTGTTGCGCAGCGAGGCGAGATCGGGCGCGGCTACGATCAGGATGTCGTCGGCGCTGATCAGCGCGCGCTTGGTCCAGCCGGACCATTGGTGCGGAACGTCGAGCACGATGCAGGGCATCGACGCCCGCAGCGTGTCGAAGACCGCATCGAACGCCTCGGCACCGAAATCGTAGACGCGATCGAGTGTCGCGGGTGCGGCGAGCAGGCTCAGATGATCGGTGCACTTCGACAGCAACCGGTCCATGAAGGCGATGTCGATGCGATCGGGCGAGAACACCGCGTCGGCGATGCCCTGGGCGGGATCCTGGTTATAGTCGAGACCGGCCGTGCCGAAGGCGAGGTCGAGATCGGCGACGACCGAGTCCATCGCGAGATCGCGGGCGATCGCCCAGGCGATGTTATGCGCGATGGTCGACGCGCCGACGCCGCCCTTGGCGCCGACGACGGCGATGATGCGCCCGACGGCCTTGGCCTCGGGGGCCGAAAACAGGTTGCAGATCGACCGGACGACATCGATCGGCGTGACCGGCGACAGCACATAGTCGCTGACGCCGCGCCGCACGAGCTCGCGATACAGCGTGACGTCGTTGACGCGGCCGATCACGACCACCCGCGTGCCCGGATCGCACACCGTGGCAAGCTGGTCGAGGCCGGCCAGAATATCCGAGCGCGCGTCGGTCTCCAGGATGATGACGTTCGGCGTCGGCGCCGAGCGATAGGCCTCGATCGCGGCCGCCATGCCGCCCATCTGAACCTTCAGATGCGCCTTGCCGAGCCGCCGGTCCTCACCGGCAGCCTGGACCGTGGCGGCGGTTTCCACCGTCTCGCAGAACGCCTGCACCGAGACACGCGGCGCCGGCGCGATATGATCGTCGGCCGGCGGCGGCACGACGTCAGGCTGCTCCTCTGGGGTCTGTCGGGCGTAGCTGATCATTTGCCTGTGTCGCTGAGTTTGGCCTTGTCGGCCTCTGGATACGTGATCGCGGTTGACGCTCCCTTGCGGTACTTCTCGAACAATGCGGTGCGCCGGGTGGTGTAGGACGGAGTTTCGGATCGCGGCTGCACGAGATCGGCCGGATTGTCGACCATCGCTGCCATGTTGCGCTGGTAGGCGCAGCCGAAGTTCCAGTCAGGCTTGTTGTCGAACCAGTTCTTGTTCTTGACCGACGGCCCGAGATCATCCGGCCATAAGCCGCACGGACCTGCGGTAGCCGACAGCTTCGGATAGCTCAGCCGGATCGCGGCCATCTGGCGTGGATCCTTCGGCTGGTAGTTGCGAACCGTCATCCCGTGCGGCGGAACGCCCGCGGCGGCGAACAGGGATTGGATCTCCCGCATCGAATCGGCGGCGGCACGGGCGTTCGGCGTGCCACTCGGCACGTCGGCGACGATCGCGCCGGTGCCCTGGCGCATCCAGCTTTGTGCCAGCCCCATGACCTCGGCACGCTGCTCCGCTGTCAGGCCGCCGCGGCCCTGGCCGACAAAGACGACGAGGGAGTCCGGAGCTTCCTGGACCGCGATCGGATGGCGCAGCCGGTAGTCGTCGGGAATGCTGGCCGTGACGGCCGGATCGCCGCGGAAATTGCAGGCGCCGAGCAGGACTGCGGTCCCGGCAAGAGCGGCTGCAAGCTGCAGTCGGCGGCGTCGAGCGGGGCTGGGTGTCGTGGTCATCTGTGCAGGTCCTTGTCCCGGCTCAGTCCGTGATGAAGCCATAGGTGCCGCGATAATTGCGACCCGGCTCGGTGCGGCCCGGCACGCCGTAGATGCGGTTGATGCTGCCCAGGAGGTCGGCCTGCGGATCGGAGGCCGCGGCAAAGCCGTCGTCGGGGCGGGAGAGATCCTTCTGCGACACGGCCCGGACGACGAACGGCGTCACCAGCACCATCAGCTCGGTCTGGTTGTTCACGTAGTCGCGACTGCGGAACAGGGCTCCCAGAACCGGAAGCTGCATCAGGCCCGGCATGCCGCTGATCGCCATCTTGGTCTGCTGCTGAATCAGACCGGCCATGGCCATCGCGCCGCCGGAGGGAATCTCGAGCGTCGTCTCGGCCCGGCGAGTCTTGATCGACGGTACCGTCAGCGAGTTGACCGTGGACGAGGTCACCGCCTGCGACAGCGTGATCGCATTCTCGTTGGAGAGCTCCGAGACCTCGGTCATCACCCGCATCGAGATGCGGCCTTCGCTGAGCACGACCGGCGTGAAGTTGAGCGAGATGCCGAACTTCTTGAAGCTGATCTGCGTGGTACAGACATGGGTTGTAGGATCGCAGGAGTAGCCGGCCGGGACCGGAAACTCGCCGCCGGCGATGAAGGTCGCGGACTCGCCGGAGATCGCGGTCAGGTTGGGCTCGGCCAAGGTGCGGATCACGCCCGCGTTCTCCATCGCCCGCAGCGTGGCCTGCACCGACGGGGTCGATCCGAACGCTGCGCTGATGGCGTTGTTCGAGACGAGGTTGCTGCCGTAGGCCGTGAACGGATTGGAATTGTTGAAGTTGACGACGGCCGTTCCGTAGTTCAGCTGGCCGGAGAGATCGATGCCGAGCTGCTTGACGACCGAGCGCTGAACCTCGGCGACCGTCACCTTCAGCATCACCTGGTCGCGGCCGCGCACCGTGATCGAGTTGACCACCTTCTCGGCGCCGCCGGCGAGACGCGCCGCCAGCTCGCCGGCCTGCTGGGCCTCGATCTGGCTGGAGGCCGAGCCGGTCAGAACGATGCCGTCGCCGAGCCCCTCGATCTGGATGTCGGCGTTCGGCAGCAGCTGCTTCAGCGCGGCGCGCGCGCCGTTGAGGTCGCGCTTGACGGCGATGTCATAGGCGGCGATCTGCTGGCCCTGGGCGTCGAAGAAGACGATGTTGGTCTGGCCGACCGCGGCGCCGATGATGTAGGCGCGCTGCGACGAGCGGACCACCGCGTTCGCGATCTTGGGATCGGCGACGAGAACGTCCTTGATGTCGCGCGGCAGGTCGATCACGACGGACTTGCCGATGCCGAGGGCGAGGAAGCGCGCGTTGATCTGGCCGTCCGCGGCGGCGGTCGCGGCTGCAGGACGATAGTCCGCCGCGATCACCGGCGCGAGCGCCGGATTGAAGGTCAGCGCAGCGGCGGCCGAGAACGACAGCGCGCGGACCATCAGGGTCCGCAGTTTCCGCTGAGTTTCGCTGCAAGTCATCTTGGTCGTCCTCTCGATCACTTCTGCGTCGTCATCGTGCTGGGAATGCCGAAGCGAACGACGGCAACGCTGTCTCCGCGCCTGCGGTTGTCGTCCTGGCGCTTCTCGACCATGTTGACGTCGGCGATGCTGCGCAGCGCCAGCGACAACGTTCCGGTCTGACGCGCGCGGGCCAAGGTCTCGGCCTGCTCCGGTTTCAGCTCCAGCGTCACGGTCTTGCCGACTACCGTGGTCTGGCCGTCCTTTTCCTTCGGCGCCTGGTCAATCGCGAGTACGCGAATGTTGGGCAGAATGATTTCGGAGCTGACGACGTCCCCAGCGTTGGGCTGGTCCGGACTGCGCTCACGCTTCGACAGGATCACGTCGACGCGGTCATTGGGCAGGATGAAGCCGCCGGCGCCGGTCTCCGGCGAGATTTCGGTGGAGACGGCGCGCATGCCGGCCGGCAGAATCGCCGCCATGAAGCCCGAACCGTCGGATTTGACCAGCTTCTGCTCGCGGATCGGCTCGCCGGCAATGAACGGCGCCCGCGCGATCGTGCCCGTCACTTCGTTCGGTCCTTCCGGCCGTTCATTGCGGCGGATGAAGCTGGAGCTCGCGGTCGAAGCCGGCCAGCTCTGCCATTGCAGATGCTCCGGCTTGATCGACTGGCCGAGGCCGATGTCGGATTTGGCGACGAGGACGTCGACGGTCGGCACCTGCGGCGCGGGTGCGGCGACTTGCGCCGGCCGGTCGTCGGACCCGCTCGCCAGATATGCGGCCACGCCGCCAGCGCCCACAGCGATGGTCAGAACCACAATGCGTGCGGTATTCATACGCTTCACTTTCCACATTACGCCGCGACGCTTCCGCCGCCGTGATGGGAGTTGAGCAGTTATTCGTCAAAGCATGGTTAATGAGGCGTATCTAAATCACCCTAACACCGCGTTGACACGGTGTTGTCAGGGGAGGGTGTTGTCAGAGGAGGGTGTTGTCAGAGCAGCGCGAGGCGCGCTGCGTCGACCGCCTTCACCCATTCGGTTTCCGGATAGACCATCAACGCGCCGAGCGCGAGCGCGATACCATAAGGGATACCGCTGTCCTTGGCATGAAGGCGTGCAAGCCAGGGTTGCCCCGCCAGCGCATAGGGCAGAGGCCATTGCCGGAACTGCATCAGAGCGAGCGTGAGCACGCCGCCGAAGATCGAGGCGTAGAGCAGGTAGTTCATCAGGTGGGCGAAGCCGAACCACAAGGCGGCAGCGGAGGCGACCTTGGCGTCGCCGCCGCCGATCCAGCCGAATGCGAAACACGCGAAGGCGATCACGAGCAGGGTCGCACCCGCTCCGAGATGCGTCAGCATGTCGGCCATGCTCATTCCGCTCAGCGGCGCCAGCACGAGGAACCCGGCAACGAGCGCCAGCGAGATGCGGTTCGAAATGGTCATCGTGAGCAGGTCGCTCGCCGCGGCGAAGGCCATCAGGGCCGGAAAGATCAGCAGGCGGGCGAGATCGAGGGTCATGGGCTCTCAACGATATCGAGACGGCGCTGCATGCACCGGCGCTCGGACTCTAGCGGCAAGAGTTAAAGGATCGGGAAACGGCCCATAGGTTCCGCCGATCGCCCTGGTCTTCACCAGACGCTGGCGATCCGAGCCGCGAGAACGACGATGGACAAAGCAAGTGCGCCGCAGACCAGGCGCAAGGCTGCATCGACCTGCCGCGGCGGACGCCGCGCTGCGACTGCGGAGACAACGTGGTTACGCATCACTGAACGCCGCTGAGCTGAAGGTCGAAATGATAAAGGCCCCGGGAATTCCGGGGCCTTCTTTTGCTCGGTCGTGACGACCGCTTACTTCAGCGACGAGTTGATCGAGCCGAACTTGGAGCTCAGGCTGGAGCCGAGACCGTTCACGGCGGCGATGATCGCGAGCGAGATGCCGGCGGCGATCAGGCCGTACTCGATGGCGGTCGCGCCGGATTCATCCTTCACGAAACGAGCAAGAAGATTCTTCATAGGGTAACTCCATGTACACGTGGCTGGTCGAACAAGTTCTGGTCGTTTCGGCGTTCTCAGCACCGTGACCATGTGGGCACCCTAGGGGGCAGGAATTTCGGCGTAGTTAATTCAACCGATGAAACCTCGCTTCCCGCGGCCGTTCGTGCGCAGAGTAAATTTGGCATGAACCGAGCCGCAAAAAATGGAAACAAAATCCGTGGTGGTCAGCATTGCGTCTTGAGATCCGTCACCTGCGCACCAGGCCGCCCCGTATATACACTTGATATATGCACGCGATCCGGCGCGGCCCTCCGCGCTTCGACCGGAGCGTCGAGACCACGAGATCCTCTGTTTCTGACGCGGTCGGTGACGACGATGCGTGAGGGAAGGGCGCCCGTGCCCGAGGCGCGTGGGTTCACGGCTCCTTAAGCGCCAGGGAGTACCCCTCGGAGACGTTCAGGAAATGAGGCACGTTATGTCCGGTCTGCCATGGGAAGTCGCGCTGATGCTCGGCCAGACCATCGAGAAGATTTTGCCGATCACGTTGATGCTGGCGGTCGTGTTCTCGGTGCTCAGCCATTTCTGGGCCTGTAATCCCGGCAAGCCGTGGTGGCAGAAGCGCGAGCTCGTCACCGACATGGTGTACTGGTTCTTCGTGCCGGTGTTCGCCCGTGTGCTCCGCATCGGGCTGCTGGTGCTCGGAGCCGGCGTCATCTTCAAGATTCACGAGGCCGATGAGCTGATCGCCTTCTACGAGAACGGCCATGGTCCGCTGGCTCAACTGCCGGAATGGGTGCAGGGGCTCCTGTTCATCGTGCTCGCCGACTTCATGCTTTATTGGACCCACCGGCTGTTCCACGGCGGCGAGTTCTGGAAATATCACGCCGTTCACCACTCCTCCGAAGAACTGGAGTGGATCTCGGCGGCGCGCTTTCACCCGATCAACCTGATCCTCGGCACGATCGCCGTCGACGTGATCCTGCTGATGGCCGGCATCTCGCCGAACGTGATGATCTGGGTCGGCCCGTTCACGACCTTCCACTCCGCCTTCGTGCACGCCAATCTCAACTGGACGCTCGGGCCCTTCAAATACGTCCTGGCGACCCCCGTGTTCCATCGCTGGCACCACACCGCGCTGGAAGAGGGGGGTAACACCAATTTTGCCGGGACCTTCCCGCTCTGGGACATCCTGTTCGGTACGTTCCGCATGCCCGATGGACAGCTTCCGATGAGCTACGGCAAGGATGAAGCGACGATGCCGGGTGAGTTCGCCGGGCAGCTCGCCTTTCCGTTCCGCCGCTGACGCGTCGGTCTTGAGGATTTGGCGCACGTTTGGAGATCGTTCACCAATTGAGCGCAGATTTGCCGCGTCGGGCGCCGTCACCGCTGCGTATCGCTTGAGACGGCTCGAAGATGCCCCGGGGTTGAGTATGTCGTTCAGTGTGTCGAGTCGTCTCTGTGTAACCTTTGCCCTGCGAGCCGCGGTCGCGGCAGCGCTGCTGTGGCCGGCGGCCGCCTCTGCAGATCCCGATCCGGCCATCGCCGTGAACGTCGATCAGGCCAAGCTGGTCAAGCTGCCAGATCGTGTCGCGACCCTCGTGGTCGGCAATCCGATGATCGCCGACGTCACCTTGCAGAGCGGCGGCATCATCGTCGTCACCGGCAAGAGCTACGGCGCGACCAATTTCATCGCGATGGACCGCGGCGGACAGGTGCTGATCGATCGACAGATTCAGGTGGCCGGACCCACCGACCGGCTCGTCACGGTCTATCGCGGCGTCGATCGCGAGACCTACAGCTGCATGCCGATCTGCCAGCGACGGGTGACCCTCGGCGACGGCGACAACTACTTCAAATCGGTGCTCGATCAGGCCGGAACGATGTCGAGCCAGGCCAGCGGCAATGCCGCGTCGGCCCCGAAAACCAACTGAGGCGCGAGACGTCCTCCCTTCGCGTTGAGTGCATAGCCCGGACGCGGCCGCAGCGCGTCGGTCCGGGGCGTACCTTGACGCGCGCTTCGATCCAGCGATCCCGGCAGACCTCAGCACGATCTCTTCATCAGGGCCGCGGCCGGTGCGGACGACGCCGCGGGAATGGTTAGCGGAGGGTTGCCGTGGCCGGCCATCTCGTTCGGATTGTAGGCAACCCTTTCCCAAGAAGTTTTCGCTATTTCTTTCACCCAGGTTGATGTGCCTTTCCAATTCCGGGTCAAACAATGCAAGCCTCTGTCTCCGCGACCGGTTCGATCCGCAGGCTGTTGCGGCGCTTTCGGCGCAATCGGCGGGCGTCGGCCGCGCTCGAATTCGCGCTGGTCGCCCCGATCTTCTTTGCGCTGCTGTTTGCGATCATCGAAACGGCCCTGATGTTCTTCGCCGGGCAGGTGCTCGAGACGATCACGCAGGACTCCGCGCGCATGATCCTGACCGGGCAGGCGCAGCAGGGCTCCTACTCGCAGTCGCAATTCGCGAGCTACGTCTGCACCCAGGTCCCTGCGGCGCTGTTCGACTGCAACAAGATCTATGTCGACGTGAAGAGCTACTCGTCGTTCTCGAGCGTGACGATTCCCAGTCAGATCGACGCCAGCGGCAACTTCGTCAACAACATGACCTACAGCCCTGGGGCGGCCGGAGACATCGTCGTCGTCCGGGTGTTCTATCAGTGGCCGATCTTCGTGACCGGGCTCGGCTACAACATCGCAAACCTGTCCGGCAGCAAGCGGCTGCTGGTGGGCACGGCCGCATTCAAGAACGAGCCGTACTCATAAGGAAACCGAGAGCCCAGTCATGAGCGATGTAAAAGGACCGAGGCCCAAGATGGATTTCCGCCTGCTCCGGCGCTTCCGCGCCGACCATAGCGGTGTTGCCGCGACCGAGTTCGCCTTCATCGTGCCGCTGATGCTGGTGATGTTCTTCGGCACGGTGGAGTTCTGCTCGGCGATCGCGGTCGACCGCAAGGTGACGCTGATGGCGCGAACGCTGTCCGACCTGACGTCGCAGTCGACCTCGGTCGGCGATACCGACATGTCGAACTTCTTCGCGGCCTCGACCGGCATCATGTATCCCTATTCGACAACGCCGGTGAACGCGACGATCACCGAGCTCGTCGTCGATTCCACCGGGAAGCAGGCGACCGTGGTGTGGAGCAAGGGGTCGGCGCCGCGCACGACGGGCACGACCGTCGGCGTGCCGGCCGATCTTCTGGTTGCCAACACCTACCTGATCTTCAGCGAGGTGAACTACCAGTACGTTCCGACGGTCGGGTACGTCATGGCCAAGACCGGCATCAACCTCAGCGACGTCGCCTATACACGGCCGCGGCAGTCGACCTGCGTCTTCTACAGCCCCAAGACCAGCTGTACCTGACCCTGGATGCGAGCCTGAAGCCCTGACAGAATTGGCCGGTCTGGCGATCGTTCGGGCCGACCACCATCAAAACGAAAAAGGCCGCTGAGAGCGGCCTTTTTTGTATACGCATGCTTGTATGCAGATCGTGCGTTGCAAGTCCGACCTTGCGAGTTCAACCTTGCAAGTCCGAGCAGAGCTGAAGGCGACTGATGGTCGCCTTCAGCGCGCGCGGCTTAGTTGGCAGCGCGGAGATTGTCGGCAGACGACTTGCCCGAACGGCGGTCAGCCACGATCTCGTAGGAGATCTTCTGGCCTTCGCGCAGCGTGCCGAGACCGGCGCGCTCGACGGCGCTGATGTGCACGAACACGTCATTGCCGCCGTCATCCGGCTGGATGAAGCCATAGCCCTTGGTTGCGTTAAACCACTTCACGGTTCCCATGCTCACGGGGGTAGTTCCCTTCTCAGATATCAAATGTCGTAACCCAGGGGTCTGGGCTGGTTAGATCGAATTTTTGGAAGGGTCGTCAGCGTCTGAACCGGCTGTACCGGTAATAGCTAATCTCGTCCGGCCGAAAATCGATTGCGGGGTATATTATTGGAAATGACCGCGCAAAACAATCCTGAGGTGCGGGAGGGCGCACGATTTTTTGACGCGCCGACATGATGCCGGCGCGCTGGATTGTGGCGGATTGCGCAGGAGCTGGACAGGCGGGGATGCCGGCGGAACGCGTTCCGCCCACGTCAGCGACGGCGGAACTGGCCGCCCCGCTGCGGGCCGCCGCGCGGCGGGCCCCCCGGTGTGCTCGGCCTTTCGTCCTTGTGGCGGAAGATCAGCCGGCCTTTTTCCAGGTCGTAGGGCGACATCTCGACGGTGACGCGGTCGCCGGCGAGCGTCTTGATGCGATTCTTTTTCATCTTGCCGGCGGTGTAGGCGACGATCTCGTGCCCCGCGTCGAGTTGAACCCGGTATCGCGCGTCGGGAAGGATTTCGGTGACCAGCCCTTCGAACTGGATCAGCTCTTCCTTAGCCATGTCTTTCTCCAGATCGATGGACGTCTAGTTTGGCCGTTGGTTGCGGTTATGAGCGTGGTTTTTGGGTCTGCCCTCGCGATGCAGGAATGCAACGCCTTGAATCGACCCGGCCTTGCCGCCGCCTTGCGACGGTCGCTGGGGCTCCTGACGATTGCCTGGCAGAGGCGGCATCTTAGCATTGGAACGACGACGACGGCGAGGGCCTTTTGCGCCGTTGCCCCCATCGTTGGGCCGCGCATTCTGCATGCCAGGACGGCCGCCGCCATGGTTGCCTTGACGTTGCCCTTGCCGTTGCTCTTGGCGCTGCGGCTGGCCGGCGGGCGCGGCGTCGCGCTGGCCCGGGGTCCGGCGGTCCTCACGCGGCAGCGTGGTCTTGGTCAGGCGCTCGATGTCGCGGAGATAGGACATCTCGTCGGAGCCCGCGACCAGCGAGATGGCCACGCCATCAGCCCCGGCGCGCGCCGTGCGGCCGATGCGGTGGACGTAGGTCTCGGGCACGTTCGGCAGGTCGAAATTCACGACATGGCTGACGCCGTCGACGTCGATGCCGCGGGCGGCGATGTCGGTCGCGACCAGGGTGCGGATCTCGCCGGTGCGGAACGCCGCGAGCGTCCGCTCGCGATGGTTCTGCGACTTGTTGCCGTGAATGGCCTGGGCCGGGATGCCGGCCTTTTCCAGGCCCTTCACGACCTTGTCGGCGCCGTGCTTGGTGCGGGTGAACACCAGGGCGCGGTTGACCGGCTCGTCCTTGAGCAGCTGGGCCAAGAGGCTCGGCTTGGCGGAGTGATCGACCTGGATCACGCGCTGGGCGATGCGCTCGACAGTCGAGGAGACCGGCGTCACGGCGACCCGAGCCGGATCGCGCAGCATGGCATCGGCGAGCTCGGCGATGTCCTTCGGCATGGTGGCCGAGAAGAACAGCGTCTGGCGTTTGATCGGCAGCTTGGCGACGATCTTACGGATGTCGTTGATGAAGCCCATGTCGAGCATGCGGTCGGCTTCGTCGAGCACCAGGAACTCGACATGCGACAGTTTCAGCGCGTTGCCCTGGACGAGGTCGAGCAGCCGGCCTGGCGTGGCGACCAGCACCTCGACGCCGGGCATGACCGCGCGCACTTGGCGGCCCATGGGGACGCCGCCGATAGCCAGCGTCGAGCTCAGGCGAATGTGCCGGCCGTAGGTGTTGAAGCTGTCGAGGATCTGGCCGGACAGCTCGCGGGTCGGGCTCAGCACCAGCACGCGCGCCGTCTTCGGCTGCGGCTTGATGCGGTTCTCCAGCAGGCGATGCAGGATCGGCA
This sequence comes from Bradyrhizobium sp. ORS 375, assembly GCF_000239775.1. Classification (GTDB taxonomy): domain Bacteria; phylum Pseudomonadota; class Alphaproteobacteria; order Rhizobiales; family Xanthobacteraceae; genus Bradyrhizobium. Next base: position 26,896 of record NZ_CAFI01000114.1, on the reverse strand, counting down.
GCGCGAACGAGGCGGTCTTGCCGGTTCCCGTCTGTGCGATACCGATCACGTCGCGGCCTTGCAGCGCGAGTGGGATGGTCTGGGCCTGGATCGGGGTGGGAGTGGTGTAGTTCTCTTCCTTCAGCGCGCGCGTCAGCGCGTCAGCGAGGTTGAAATCCTGAAAAGAGGTCAAAAGATTGGGCTTTCCATAAGAGGATAAGGCCCGTGTCGGCAGGCAGCCGGACGCGGGTGGGTGGTTGAAGAGACACCCGCGTGTTTGGAGCGTCGAGATTGGATAGGAGAGAATGCAAAGCCAGAAGCTCATGTGGAGCTAAAGAACACGCGGCTTGCAGAGATCCGGCCGATTCGCCTCGATCTATCAGCTATATGGAACAGGTGGACGGCACTTTCAAGGCCGCTGCGCAAGCGATCGGCGAAGTGGACGGTACCCGGCTGCTTTAAATTTAGTCATTCGAAACAAAGTGCATAAATCGTTGGCTATATGCCGGCTGAATAATCAGGTGGCATGCCTAAAGTCGCGGCACGCAGTTGCGACCTTCCGCCGCGATTTTCTTGAGTTCCGTATTCAGGTCAATGCCTTAAGCGATGCGCGCCGCATGGCACGCTTCTTGCGATTCTTCCGCCGCAGACCGCCGGCCGCCTTGGCTGCGAAGCACGTCTGCGTCAGGGAGATATTATCGCATGCTTACTCGACTCACTCAGGAATTAACGGCGCCGTTCAGCCGCCGTCGCTGGCTGGCTGCTGCTGCCGGCCTGGCCCTCGGCGTCGCCGGCTTCAACTCCGCAAAAGCCGCTGACGACACCATCAAGATCGGCGTTCTGCATTCTCTGTCCGGCACCATGGCCATCAGCGAGACCACGCTGAAGGACACGATCCTGTTCCTGATCGACGAACAGAACAAGAAGGGCGGCGTGCTCGGCAAGAAGCTCGAAGCCGTCGTCGTCGACCCCGCCTCGAACTGGCCGCTGTTCGCCGAGAAGGCGCGCGAGCTGATCACCAAGAACAAGGTCGCGGTCGTGTTCGGCTGCTGGACCTCGGTGTCGCGCAAGTCGGTGCTGCCGGTGTTCAAGGAGCTCAACAGCATCCTGTTCTACCCCGTGCAGTACGAGGGCGAGGAGAGCGAGCGCAACGTGTTCTACACCGGTGCGGCGCCGAACCAGCAGGCGATCCCGGCGGTCGACTACCTGATGAAGGAAGAGAAGGTGAAGCGCTGGGTGCTGGCCGGCACCGACTACGTCTATCCGCGCACCACCAACAAGATCCTGGAGGCCTACCTGAAGTCGAAGGGCGTGGCTCAGGACGACATCATGATCAACTACACGCCATTCGGTCACTCCGACTGGCAGACGATCGTCGCCGACATCAAGAAGTTCGGCTCGGCCGGCAAGAAGACCGCCGTGGTCTCGACCATCAACGGCGACGCCAACGTTCCGTTCTACAAGGAACTCGGCAACCAGGGCATCAAGGCCAAGGACATTCCGGTCGTCGCGTTCTCGGTGGGTGAGGAAGAGCTCGCCGGCATCGACACCAAGCCGCTGGTCGGCCATCTCGCCGCCTGGAACTATTTCGAGTCGATCAAGACCCCGGCGAACGAAAAGTTCATCAAGGACTGGCAGGCCTACACGAAGAATCCGAAGCGCGTGACCAACGACCCGATGGAAGCGCATGTGATCGGCTTCAACATGTGGGTGAAGGCGGTCGAGAAGGTGAAGTCGACCGATGCGGACAAGGTGATCGATGCTCTCCCGGGCACCGAGGCGCCGAACCTGACCGGCGGCGTGTCGAAGATGCTGCCGAACCACCACATCACCAAGCCGGTGTTCATCGGCGAGATCAAGGGCGATGGCCAGTTCAGCGTCGTCTACAAGACCAAGGATCTGGTCCCCGGCGACGCCTGGTCGAAGGAGCTCGAGGGCTCCAAGGACCTGATCGGCGACTGGGTCGGCAAGAAGTGCGGCAACTTCAACACCAAGACCAACAAGTGCCTGGGCTCGGGCACCTGATCTCGACCTGACGATATCATGACGATCGGAGAAGGCGGCGGTCTGCCGCCTTCTCTTGACCTCCTGAACTCCTGCCGGGGTTATCCAGTGCCTGCTATTGTTCTCGCGCTTGTGCGCGGCCTTCTTTTATCCATTGCCTTGTTCGCCGCGACCGCTCCGACCTTCGCCGCCAGCTTCGAGGAGTCGGTCGCCAAGTTCGCCAACGACGATTTCTCCGACACCGACGACGCGGTGGGCGAGATTGCCGTCTCGGGCAATCCGCTGGCCTTCCCGATCATCAGCGCGCTGCAGGACGAGCGGCTGATGTTCGATGCCGAAACCAAGAAGGTCTTCATCAAGCAGGCCGACGGCAAGATTATCGACGCCGCGACGGGCGCTGCCGTCGATAAGCTGCCGGACAGCGCCGCAGCCGTCAGCCTCAACAACCGGCTGCGCCGCAGCGTCGATGCCGCGCTCGGCGGCCTGACCCTGCTGTCGCCCGACACCAACACCCGGCTGACCGCGGCGAAATCCGTGTTCAAGTCGCATGAGGAGGCGACGCTGCCGACCGTCGAGTCGGCGCTCGCCAAGGAAACCAATGGTGCGGTGAAGCAGGCGCTCACCGAGGCGCGCGCTGCGATCCTGCTGTTCAAGTCCGACGCCAGCGAGGTGGACAAGCTCGAAGCCGTCGCCACGATCAAGGCGCGCGGCGATCAAGAGGCGCTGGCGCTGCTGACCGAGATCAGCGGCGGCGACCAGCCGGCGAATGTCGCCAAGGCCGCGGCGAGTGCGATCTCCTCGATCCAGGGCTCGCTCGCGATCTGGTCCGGCGTGCAGAACGCATGGTATGGGCTGTCGCTCGGCTCGGTGCTGCTGCTGGCCGCGATTGGGCTCGCCATCACCTTCGGCGTCATGGGCGTCATCAACATGGCCCATGGCGAGATGGTGATGCTCGGCGCCTACACCACATTCGTGGTGCAGGAGGTCATCCGCACGCGTTACCCGGCGCTGTTCGACTATTCGCTGCTGATCGCCGCACCGCTCGCCTTCCTGGTGGCTGGCGCGATCGGTGTACTGATCGAGCGCACCATCATTCGCTTCCTGTATGGCCGTCCGCTGGAGACCTTGCTCGCGACCTGGGGCCTGTCCCTGATCCTGCAGCAGGCGGTGCGCTCCGCGTTCGGTCCGACCAACCGCGAGGTCGGCAATCCCTCCTGGATGAGCGGCGCGTTTGAGTTGGGACAGATCACCATCACCTACAACCGGCTCTGGATCCTCTGCTTCACGATGGCCGTGTTTGCGATCCTGCTGGCGATGCTGCGCTACACCGCGCTCGGTCTGGAGATGCGCGCTGTCACGCAGAACCGCCGCATGGCGGCGTCGATGGGCATCGCGACCTCACGGGTCGACGCGCTCACCTTCGGCCTCGGCTCGGGCATTGCCGGCATCGCCGGCGTGGCGCTGTCGCAGATCGACAATGTCAGTCCCAATCTCGGCCAGAGCTACATCATCGATTCCTTCATGGTCGTGGTGTTCGGCGGCGTCGGCAATCTCTGGGGCACCCTGGTCGGCGCCTTCACGCTCGGCATCGCCAACAAGTTCCTGGAGCCGGTCGCCGGCGCCGTGCTCGGCAAGATCGCGATCCTGGTGCTGATCATCCTGTTCATTCAGAAGCGCCCGCGCGGCCTGTTCGCGCTCAAGGGCCGGGCGGTGGAAGCATGATGCCGCATATGCTCACCCGCTCGCTCGACCGTGGCGCCTCGATCTTCCTCCTGGTCGTTGCCGCCTGCGGCATCCTCATCCCTCTGTCCAACCTGCTGCTGCCGGCGGGCTCGGCGCTGCAGGTGCCGACCTATCTGGTGGCGCTGTGGGGTAAATATGTCTGCTACGCGATTCTGGCGCTCTCGATCGATCTGATCTGGGGGTATTGCGGCATCCTCTCGCTCGGCCACGGCGCGTTCTTCGCGCTCGGCGGCTACGCGATGGGCATGTATCTGATGCGCCAGATCGGCACCCGCGGCGTCTACGGCAATCCGATCCTGCCGGACTTCATGGTGTTCCTGAATTATTCGAAGCTGCCCTGGTACTGGCACGGCTTCGACATGTTCTGGTTCGCCGCGGTGATGGTGCTGCTGGTGCCCGGCCTGCTCGCCTTCGGTTTCGGCTGGCTCGCCTTCCGCTCGCGCGTCACCGGCGTCTATTTGTCGATCATCACCCAGGCGATGACCTATGCGATGCTGCTCGCCTTCTTCCGCAACGATTTCGGCTTCGGCGGCAACAACGGCCTGACCGATTTCAAGGACATCCTCGGCTTCAACGTCCAGGCTGAGGGAACGCGCGCTGCGCTGTTCGCTTTGAGTTGTCTGGCGCTGATCCTGGCGTTCCTGATCTGCCGTGCCGTCGTATCGTCGAAGCTCGGCAAGGTGCTGATCGCGATCCGCGACGCCGAGTCACGGACGCGCTTTCTGGGCTATCGCGTCGAGTCCTACAAGCTGTTCGTGTTCACGCTGTCGGCCTGCATGGCCGGCGTCGCCGGCGCGCTGTACGTCCCTCAGGTTGGCATCATCAATCCAAGCGAGTTCGCTCCTGGCAACTCGATCGAGGCGGTGATCTGGGTCGCAGTCGGTGGCCGCGGCACGCTGGTGGGAGCCGCGCTCGGCGCAGTCGTCGTGAACTACGCCAAGACGTTCTTCACCTCAGGCGTACTCGCTCCGTACTGGCTGTTCATGCTCGGCGCGCTGTTCGTACTCGTGACCTTGCTTCTTCCCAAAGGCATCATCGGCACTTTCAATGCCTGGTGGGAGCAACTCGGCACCAACAAGCCCAACGCCGCGAGCGCCGCCCGCGAGGACGGCGTCACCGAACCCAAGATGGCGGAGTGATCCCGTGAACGTGATGGATACCCGCTCGACCTCGTCGCTGCTCTACCTGGACGGCGTCCACGTCTCCTTCGATGGCTTCCACGCCATCAACAACCTGTCGCTGACACTCGAGCCGGGCGAGATGCGCGCCATCATCGGCCCGAACGGCGCCGGCAAGACCACGATGATGGACATCATCACCGGCAAGACCAAGCCCGATGAGGGCACGGTGCTGTTCGACGGCAAGACGGACCTGACGCGGCTCGACGAGACCCGCATCGCCGAGCTCGGCATCGGCCGCAAGTTCCAGAAGCCGACGGTGTTCGAGAGCCAGTCGGTCGAGGACAATCTGCTGCTGGCGTTGAATGTCGATCACAGCGTCAAGGGCACGTTGTTTTGGCGCGGCTCGAGGGGCGAGGCCGAGCAGATCGACAAGGTGCTGGAGACGGTGCGGCTCAAGGATGTCCGGCGCAAGCTCGCCGGCAGCCTGTCGCACGGCCAGAAGCAGTGGCTTGAGATCGGCATGCTGTTGGCGCAGGATCCGAAGCTTCTGCTGGTCGACGAGCCCGTGGCCGGCATGACCGACGTCGAGACGCATCAGACGGCGGAGCTGCTCAAGGAAATCAATCGGGATCACACCGTCATGGTCGTCGAGCACGACATGACCTTCGTGCGCGAGCTCGGTGTCAAGGTCACCTGCCTGCATGAAGGCACGGTCCTGGCCGAGGGCACCATTGACCAGGTGTCGTCGAACGAGCGCGTGATCGAAGTGTATCTGGGACGCTAGGCAATGCTCGACGTCAAAGACATCAATCTCTATTACGGCGCCGCCCAGGCGCTGCGCGGCGTCTCGATCGCCGCGGAGCCGGGCAAGGTCACCTGTGTGCTCGGCCGCAACGGCGTCGGCAAGACCTCGCTGCTGCGGGCGCTGGTCGGACAGTATCCGCTGGCCTCCGGCAGCATCATCTTCGACGGCGCCGATATCACCCACCTCAAGCCCTATGAGCGGGCGCGCAAGGGCATCGGCTTCGTGCCGCAGGGCCGTGAGATCTTTCCGCTGCTGACCGTCGAGGAGAACCTCAAGACCGGCTTCGGCCCGTTGAAGCGGTCCGACCGCAGCATCCCCGACGATGTGTTCTCGCTGTTTCCGGTGCTGGAATCGATGCTCGGCCGCCGCGGCGGCGACCTCTCCGGGGGCCAGCAGCAGCAACTCGCGATCGGCCGCGCCATGGTGATGCGGCCAAAGCTCCTGTTGTTGGACGAGCCGACCGAGGGCATCCAGCCCTCGATCATCAAGGACATCGGCCGGGCGATCTCGTATCTGCGCAATCTCGGCAATATCGCGATCGTCCTTGTCGAGCAGTATCTCGACTTTGCCTGCGAACTCGGCGACAACTTCGCCGTGATGGATCGTGGCGCAGTGAAGTTCACCTGCACCCGCGCCAATCTCGACCAGGCCGAGATCAGCCGCCAGATGGCGTTGTGATCGTTACCTAGCTTTAAGGGCGCGGCCTCGCCGCGTCCGGTCCCAGGGGGAGGGGATCGATGCGGGCCGATCCCGCCACCACCGCCGCCGACATCTTCGAGGCCAACCGCGCCCGCGGCGCGGTGCGCTTCGACGTGCGGCTGCAGGACGGCGTGACGCGCCGCCATCATCTGCATGAGTCCGGCTCGCTGCGCGTGCGCTTTCCGTCGCCCGAGGACGACGGCCTCTCGGCGATGTTCGTCAACACGGCCGGCGGTATCGCAGGCGGTGATCGCTTTTCGATCGAGGTTGCGGCCGGCGAGGGCAGCCGCGTCACGTTGTCCAGCGCAGCGGCTGAGAAGATTTATCGCGCCCCTGGCCGACCGGCCGGACTCGATATTGCGCTGAAGGCTGAAGCCGGCGCGCATATTTCCTGGCTGCCGCAGGAGACGATCCTGTTCGACCGCGCCCGCATCCACCGCCGCATCGACATCGACCTCGCCGACACGGCCTCGCTGCTCCTCTGCGAGATCGTCGTGTTCGGCCGCACGGCGATGGGCGAGCGCATGCGTGAGGGCGAGTTCGTCGATCGCTGGCGGCTCAAGCGCGGCGGCAAGCTCGTGTTCGCCGAGACGGCCCGTCTCGATGGCGACATCGGCGACAAGCTGGGGCAGCCGGCCATCGCCAAGGGCGCCGCCGCCATCGGCACGGCCCTGATCGTGCCCGGTGATGCGGCGCTGGTCGAGCGCATCCGGGAAAGCCTGCCGACCTTTCGTGGAGAGGCCGGCCTGTCGGCTTGGAATGGATTTGCAATGGCGCGCTTCTGTGCCCAAGATGCCGCGAGCCTGCGCGCCGACATGATGGCCGTGCTCGGCTGCGCCTCCGCCGTGCCGCTGCCGCGGCTGTGGCTCAATTAGACGTTTACGAATCGACGTTTACGAACCCGCGATTACCAGAAGCGATCACCAGAGAAGCCGCATGAACCTGTCTCCCCGCGAAAAGGACAAGCTCCTGATCTCGATGGCCGCCATCGTGGCCCGCCGCAGGCTCGAGCGCGGCGTCAAGCTGAACCATCCCGAGGCGGTTGCCATCATCTCCGATTTCATCCTTGAAGGCGCGCGCGACGGCCGCACCGTGGCCGAACTGATGCAGGCTGGCGCCCAGGTGCTGACCCGCGATCAGGTGATGCCCGGCATCCCCGAGATGATCCACGACATCCAGGTCGAGGCGACGTTCCCGGACGGCACCAAGCTGGTCACGGTGCACGAGCCGATCCGGTGAGGCGAGCCCAACTCTTTCGGTCGTCATGCCCGGGCTTGACCCGGGCATCCACGCTCTTCGATCTCAATGGAAAGACGTGGATGGCCGGGTCAAGCCCGGCCATGACGCAGTGGAAACCTGCGAGGTAACACATGATCCCCGGCGAACTCTTCATCCAGGACGGCGAGATCGAGCTGAATGCCGGCCGCAAGACGGTGACGCTCTCGGTCGCCAACACCGGCGACCGGCCGATCCAGGTCGGCTCGCACTACCATTTCTTCGAAACCAATCCGGCGCTGAAGTTCGACCGCAAGAAAGCGCGCGGCATGCGGCTCGACATCGCCGCCGGCACCGCGGTGCGCTTCGAGCCCGGCCAGACCCGCGATGTGCAGCTGGTGGCGCTTGCGGGCAAGCGCATGGTCTATGGCTTCCGCGGCGACGTGATGGGCAAGCTGTAGACCGATGCTGACCGGACTGCGCCTCGTCTCCGAAGCGGCCGAGCTGGCGGCGCGCCGCCATGCCGGCCAGCAGCGCGAAGGGCGCGACGAGGAGCCGTATATCAATCATCTCGCCGAGGTTGCCAACATCCTCGCTAGCACCACGGACGGTGCGGATGCCGAATTGGTCGCAGCCGGCTGGCTGCACGACACGATCGAGGACACCGACACCACGCGCGACGAGCTGGCACAGCGCTTCGGCGCGCGCGTGGCAGGTCTGGTCGAGGAAGTCACCGATGACATGACGCTGCCGAAGAGCGAGCGGCGCGCCGTCCAGGTCATCGCGGCGCCCGGCAAGTCCGCCGGCGCCAAGCAGATCAAGATCGCCGACAAGATCAGCAACATCCGCGCCCGCGTCTTCTTCGAGCCTGACCTCGAACAGCAGCTCGAACTGATGGAGTATGTCGGCTGGGCCGAACAGGTCGTCGCCGGCTGCCGCGGCGTGAATGAGAAGCTGGATGCGCTGTTCGACGAGACAGTCACGAATGCAAGAGGGTCGCTGTGAGCGGATCGCCGGCGTCTCGACAACACGACACACAGAACTGATTGGGGGCCAACGATGTCCGTCAAGATCAAGCGTTCCGTCTATGCCGACATGTTCGGCCCGACCACCGGCGACAAGGTGCGGCTGGCCGACACCGATCTCATCATCGAGGTCGAGAAGGACTTCACCACCTATGGCGAGGAGGTGAAGTTCGGTGGCGGCAAGGTGATCCGCGACGGCATGGGCCAGTCGCAGGCGACCAGCAAGCAGGGCGCCGCCGACACCGTCATCACCAATGCGCTGATCGTCGACCACTGGGGCGTGGTGAAGGCCGACGTCGCGATCAAGGACGGCATGATCTCGGCGATCGGCAAGGCCGGCAATCCCGACATCCAGCCGGGCGTGACCATCGTCATCGGTCCTGGCACCGACGTGATCGCGGGCGAGGGCAAGATCCTCACCGCCGGCGGCTTCGACAGCCACATCCATTTCATCTGCCCGCAGCAGATCGAACACGCGCTGATGAGTGGCGTCACCTCGCTGCTCGGCGGCGGCACCGGCCCGTCGCACGGCACGTTCGCGACCACGTGTACGCCGGGCCCCTGGCACATCGGCCGGATGATGCAGTCGTTCGACGCCTTCCCGGTCAATCTCGGCATCTCCGGCAAGGGCAATGCGTCGCGTCCCGCCGCGCTGGTCGAGATGATCAAGGCCGGTGCCTGTGCGCTGAAGCTGCACGAGGACTGGGGCACGACGCCGGCCGCGATCGACAATTGTCTGTCGGTCGCCGACGATCACGACATCCAGGTGATGCTGCATTCGGACACGCTGAACGAGTCCGGTTTCGTCGAGGACACCATCAAGGCCTTCAAGGGCCGCACCATCCACGCGTTCCATACCGAAGGCGCCGGCGGCGGCCACGCGCCCGATATCATCAAGGTCGCCGGCCTGAAGAACGTGCTGCCCTCGTCGACCAATCCGACGCGGCCGTTCACGCGCAACACCATCGACGAGCATCTGGACATGCTGATGGTCTGCCACCATCTCGATCCGTCGATCGCCGAGGATCTCGCCTTCGCCGAAAGCCGCATCCGCAAGGAGACGATCGCGGCCGAGGACATCCTGCATGATCTCGGCGCGCTCTCGATGATGTCGTCGGACTCGCAGGCGATGGGCCGGCTCGGCGAGGTCATCATCCGGACCTGGCAGACCGCCGACAAGATGAAGAAACAGCGCGGCGCCTTGCCGCAAGACAAGGGCAGGGACAACGACAATTTCCGCGTCAAGCGCTACATCGCCAAATACACGATCAACCCGGCGATCGCCCATGGCGTGTCGAAGCTGATCGGCTCGGTCGAGAAGGGCAAGCTCGCCGACCTCGTGCTGTGGTCGCCGGCGTTCTTCGGCGTCAAGCCGGACTGCGTGATCAAGGGCGGCACCATCGTGGCGGCGCCGATGGGCGATCCGAACGCCTCGATCCCGACTCCGCAGCCCGTGCATTACCAGCCGATGTTCGGCGCTTTCGGCAAGTCGCTGACGGCCTCCTCGGTGATCTTCACATCCAAGGCGGCGGTTGCCGGCGGTCTTGGGCGCAAGCTCGGCCTGTCCAAGAAGCTCTATGCGGTGCAGAACACCCGCGGCAAGATCTCGAAGAAGAGCATGATCCACAACGACGCGACGCCGAACATCGAGGTCGATCCCGAGACCTACGAGGTGCGTGCAGACGGCGAATTGCTGACCTGCGAGCCGGCCGAGGTGCTGCCCATGGCGCAGCGCTATTTCATGTTCTAAACTTGCGCCCGGTACCCAGAAACAGAAACGTACCGGGAGGACTGCTTCGTGATCTATGTCGTTGCCACCTTGACCATCAAGCCCGAAACGCGTGCCGAGTTCATTGCCGCGGCCACCGCCTGCATCGAAGGGACCCGCAAGGAACCCGGCAATATCGCTTATGATCTGCACGAGAGCGTGACGGATCCGAGCCGGATGGTGTTTGTCGAGCAGTGGGAGAATGCGGAGGCCCTGGTGCCGCATCGCGCGACCGAGCACATGAAGACGTTCGGGCGTGTCGCCGTGAAATGCATGGCGGCGCCGCCGAAGATCGAGATCATCACGCCTGAGAAGGTCGATGTCCGCTGAGCGGAATTATGAGATGAGGATATCAGCATGATCCGCGCGACGCGCGTGCTCGGGCAGCATCGTTGGAGAGAGGCGGCTGCCGATTCCGTCCTGCTCGATTTCGATGATAGGAACCGGCGAAGGCTGGCAATGACCGGTACGCGTGGGCTGGAATTTTTGCTCGACCTCGAGCACGCCACCGCGCTTCGTGGTGGCGACGCGCTCGTGCTGGAGGATGGCCGTCTGATCGAGGTCGTTGCCGCAGCCGAGCCGCTGCTGGAGATCCGCGCCAGCGACCCGCATCATTTGGTGCGGCTCGCCTGGCATCTCGGCAACCGGCATCTGCCCACTCAGATCATGGCCAAGAGCCTGCGCATCCGCCGCGACCACGTGATCGAGGCAATGGTGAAGGGCCTCGGCGCGCGCGTCATCGAGATCGAGGCGCCGTTCGATCCGGAAGGCGGCGCCTACGCCGAGCCCAGCCACGCGCATGATGATCATGATCATCACGGCCATGACCACGACCACCACGGTCACGGTCATCACGATCATGGCGGACACGATCACGCCCACCACGGGCACGCGCATCACGGCCATGACCACGGCCACGCGCATGACGATCATGTGCATGACGAGCATTGCGGCCACGACCATCAGCACGGTCATTCCCATGCTCATGACCACAAATGAGCTGGCGCGCGGCCCGGCAACGGCGAACGGCGCGGATGCGGCCGCGCTGTACCGGCTGCTGACCTGGCTCTCGCCGGCGTTCCCGATCGGCGGCTTCTCCTATTCCAGTGGCATCGAGTGGGCCGTCGAAGCCGGCGACGTCGGCGATGCGGCCGCGCTTCGCGACTGGCTCGCGACGATGCTCGCCGACGGCTCCGGCTTCTGCGATGCCGCTTTTCTCGTGCACGCGCATCAGGCGACCGAGCTGGACGACATCAAGCGCTTGAGCGAGGTCGCCGAGCTCGCCGCCGCCTTCGTGCCGTCGCGCGAGCGCCAGCTCGAAACCACCGCCCAGGGACGTGCCTTCATCGAGATCGCGCGATCCGCCTGGAGCTGCGCCGGCCTGGACGAGGCGGTGTCGCAATGCGACACCATCGTCTATCCGGTGGCCGTGGGGCTGGTCGGCGCGCTTCACGGGGTGCCTCTGGCACCGCTGCTGCACGGCTTCCTGCACGCCCTGGTGTCGAACTGGATTTCCGCCGGCAGCCGACTCGTTCCGCTGGGGCAGACCGACAGCCAGCGCGTGCTCGCCGCGCTGGAGCCGGTCGTCGTCGCGACAGCGGACCGGGCTCTCCACGCCTCGCTCGACGACATCGGCACCGCGACGTTCCGCGCCGATCTCGCCAGCCTCCGCCACGAGACGCAATATACGAGGCTGTTTCGGTCGTGACGGAGCAGGACGTCGTCCGGCGCGACTGTCTGCCGCGAGGGGGCGGTTCTTGCATCAACGATCTGGTCGGGACCGCGGCGCATATGCCGCTGCAAATAGATGGTTTCGCGCAATCGCGCAGACGACAAAAGGGTATATGACATGGCATCGTCTCACGGTCCGCTCCGCGTCGGGGTCGGCGGCCCCGTCGGCTCCGGCAAGACCGCACTGATGGATCTGCTCTGCAAATCGATGCGGGAGCGCTACGACATCGCGGCGATCACCAACGATATCTACACCAAATGGGACGCCGAGTTTCTCGTCCGCTCCGGCTCGTTGACGCCGGACCGCATCGCCGGCGTCGAAACCGGCGGGTGTCCGCACACGGCGATCCGCGAGGACGCCTCGATGAATCTCGCGGCCGTCGCCGACATGCGCGCCAAATTTCCCGGCCTTGATCTCGTGCTCATCGAGTCCGGCGGCGATAATCTGGCGGCGACGTTCTCGCCGGAGCTGGCCGACATCACGATTTACGTGATCGACGTCGCGGCCGGCGACAAGATTCCCTCGAAGGGCGGTCCGGGCATCACCCGCTCCGACCTGCTGGTGATCAACAAGATCGACCTCGCGCCGCATGTCGGCGCCTCCTTGGAAAAGATGGAGACGGATGCGAAGCGCATGCGCGGCGAGCGGCCCTTCGTGATGACTAATCTCAAGAAGAGCCAGGGCCTCGACCGGATCATCGGCTTCATCGAAGCCAAGGGCGGTCTCAAGCCGAGGGCCTAGCGGCTGATCCGCCGCAATCGTCGCTGCGTTGCCGGACATGTCTGCCGGTGGAGGAGACGCAAAAAAGCCTTACGGGCCGGAACAACTTCTGATCCCCGGTGTTGCCTCCAGCCGGGGTGCGCCTTGCTAGAGGCGTCTCGGCGGCCGATCGACCGCCGGTATCCTGGGATCGTTTCCGCTGATGGCTCCGACCACTTCCGCTCACCCGAGGTGCGCGTTACTTGAGTAGCAGGCCCGGTTATTGGATGACTCGTTACCTCCTTCGCCAACCCTTGATCTTAGAGTAAACGAGTGCTCCGGCTGGGTGTCATCATCGGTATGATCGCGCTGTTCGGCACGGCGCTGTCCGGCTTGGCCGCCTACCGCGTTCACGATCAGGAGTTGGCGCTCGACCGAATTGCGCTGGCGCGCGCCATCGACGTCCATGCCAGCCTCGTCCAGGACCGGCTGACTGAGCGCGAGCTGCTGGCGCGGGTCGCCTCCGGGCTGTTCCGGGCTCCCTCCGTGATCAAGGCCAACATGCTGGAGCCGCTGCGGTCATCGATCTACGCCTTCAAGACCGATTTCCTGGTGGCGTCCTGGATCGCCCGGCTGCGACCCGACGAGCTTCCGGTCGCGCAAGCCGAGCTGCGCCAGGCCGGCTTCCCCAATCCGACCATACGCAATTACGACGACACACCGCTGGGCCCGAACCTCGACCACCCGATCGACGTTCTGATGGACCTCGAGCCGCGCAATGCCGAAACCTCGCGCCTTCCCGGGATCGCGCTCGATCGTCAACCGATCATCGGACCGATGCTGGCGCGAGCGATGGCGGAGGGCAAGCCGGTCGCCTCGGACCCCACACCGCTGTTGCGTCCGAATGGACCGGTGGGGATCGTGCTGGCAGCGCCTGTGGTCCCGCAGGGAGCGACTGCACCGGCAGGCTTCGTCACGTTTTCCTACGAGATCGGACCGTTGCTGCTGACCAATGACGATCTGTCGCTGTTCTCAGTGGCCTTGAAGGATCCGCGGAACGCGTCGGACGAACTGGTCGCGAACGATCAGGGAGCGGTGACGAGCAGGACACGTGGCCCTGACGATACGGCACCGTCGTCAACCCGCACCGTCGCTTTCGGCAATCACGATTGGTCCCTGGTATACTACGCCAAGGGCAACGCCGTGCGGCGGGCGCAACAGACCGCGGCGATCGTCGGCGTCATCGGGCTTGCGCTGACCGGCATCATCTGCGGCCTGTTCGGCTATGTTGCCTACAACAATCTCCGTCTCAAACGTGAGATCCAGGTGCGGATCGGCTTCGAGCGTCGGCTGACGGCTGTGATCGACGAGCTGAACCATCGGGTCAAGAACATCCTTGCCGTGATCCAATCCATCGTGACGCGCACGCTTCGGCATGGCAGCGACATCGACGTCGCGCGCGAGCTCCTGATCGGGCGCATCCATGCGATGTCGAACGTGGTCACGCTGCTGAGCGAGAGCCAGTGGCAGGGCGTTCAGTTGCGCGGCCTGTTCGAGGCCCGTGCCATTCCACATGCCGAGCGGATCGCCGTCAGCGGCCCGGATATCACGGTCAGCGCGCGCGCCGCGCAGAGCCTGTCGTTGCTGTTCTTCGAGCTTGCCTCGCACTCTGACGAGGGGCTGTCGCTGGTCGGCAAGCATCCTCACATCACTGCAAAGTGGGAGGTGACCGGCGACGAGCCCAATGCGGTGTTCAATTTCCGCTGGGAGGAGCGCAACACCAGCGAGGCGACGCGTCGGCCCGACAGTGACTTCGGCCTGATCCTGCTCGATCGGGTCGCTCCGGAGGCGCTCGGCGGCACATCGAAGCGCTTCTTCACGGAAAGCAGCTATGTCTATGAGCTGACCGCACCGATGGAGACGGTCATCGATATGACCGAGCGCGATCGCACCGAGCAGTTTTCTGCCCCGATCCGTCCGCCCAAATAAGTCGCTCGCGCGTCTGCGGGCTCATTCGACTTGCACGAGACACGAAGAGGCGGCCCCATCCAGGAGCCGCCTCTGCAACGTTTCACAAGCACCAGCGGCGTCAGCCGCCGCTGCCGCCGATCACCGCCCGCACCGTCTCGTCCGGGCCGAAATCCTCGGCGCCCTCGACATAGAGCAATGCCGCGAGCTTGGAGCGCGCGCGGTTGACGCGGCTCTTGATGGTCCCCACGGCGCAGCCGCAGATCGCAGCGGCATCCTCATAGGAGAAGCCGGACGCGCCGACCAGGATCAGGGCTTCGCGCTGATCCTGAGGCAGCTTCTCGAGTGCGGCGCGGAACTCCTCGAACTCGAGATGCGCCCCCTGTGAGGGATGCGTCTTGAGCGTCTTGGCGTAGTTGCCCTCGGCATCTTCAACTTCGCGCCGGCGTTTGCGGTAGTCGGAGCGAAACAGATTTCTCAAAATCGTAAACAACCACGCGGGCAGGTTGGAGCCCGGTTGAAACGAGTCGATATTGGCCAACGCTCTGAGCAGGGTCTCCTGCACCAGGTCGTCGGCGCGATCGCTGTTACCACTTAAGGAAATCGCGAATGCGCGGAGGCTTGGGACGGCCGCAAGGATATCGTCCCGCAAGGAATCAGTGAGAGGCATTCACTCCCTCCCGTCGTTTTGGTCGTTGGATCCCCCGCCGTTTTCCACGTGGGACTGTGCTGCCGGTGCATCAAGCTTGCGAACCAATTCTGCAAACCGGTCAGGCACCCCCTGACGCACGACGTCGTCGTACATCGCGCGAAGTTGATGACCGATCCTCGACTGGATCTCCGCGTTGAGTCCGCCGGGCTTGCGCGGTGCCGCATTCTTGCTGGCTTGAGACTTTACATCTTTCATGACCTTTTCCACGTTTCCCCGAGAGTTAAGTCCCTGAAGCTTCAAGAATTATCCTCGCCATCGAGGGGGTCTGATCGGGAACTAATGCAACCGCGCGATAAAAGTTCCACGCGTTGGGGAACTTTTCTTCGTTTCGAGCGTAATCAGCCCATCATGGAACCCGGGCGGAAGCCCAGAATACCGAATGGAGTGGGGATGAGCCGATCACAGCTAGTTGCTGAACATTTGCCGCTGTTGCGCCGGTATGCGCGTGCCCTCACCGGCAGCCAGGGTTCCGGAGATGCCTATGTCGGCGCGATGCTGGAAGCGCTGATCCAGGATCCGGCGCTGCTGGACGAGCGCTATGGCCCGCGCGCCGGCCTGTTCCGGCTGTTCACCCAGATCTGGAACTCGGTCGCGCTGAACGACGATGCCGAGGTGGCCACGCTGCCGATGCCGCCTGAGCGGCGCCTGTCGAACATCACTCCGCTGCCGCGCCAGGCGTTCCTGCTGCTGTCCCTCGAAGGCTTTCCCGAAGAGGAAGTGTCATTCATCCTCGACATCGACGTCGCGGAGACGCGCCGGCTGGCTGACGCGGCCGGCCGCGAGCTCGCGGCAGAGATCGCGACCGATGTGCTGATCATCGAGGACGAGACCTTCATCGCGATGGACCTCGAGAGCTTGGTGAAGAATCTCGGTCATAACGTCATCGGCGTCGCCCGCACCCATGCCGACGCCGTTGCGCTCGCCAAGAACAAGAAGCCTGGATTGATCCTGGCGGACATTCAACTCGCCGACGGCTCCTCGGGTCTCGATGCGGTCAATGAGCTGCTGCGGACATTCGAAGTGCCCGTCGTCTTCATTACGGCCTATCCGGAGCGGTTCCTTACCGGCGAGCGGCCGGAGCCTGCGTTCCTGATCTCCAAGCCGTTCCAGCCCGCCATGGTCTCGGCCGTCGCAAGCCAGGCGCTGTTCTTCCAGCGCAACTCGCGCAACCGGATGCCGAAGCCGGCGGCTTGAGGCGCCTGAAAGATCTGATCGTTTAGTTTGTTTTCGGCGCGCTCTGAGGAGCGCGCCGTTTTTAATGGCTCTTCCGCGAGGCCGCATCAGCAGGCGCGGCAAATGCTTTTCAGTTTCGCTGTCACTGCGGGTGACTCTGGTGCCAGGTCTTGCAGGATCGCCGACGCGGCCTGGGCGGGAAGATGAACGGAACGCGCAGGTCTATGCCGTCGTCATCCAGATCTGGAGGCGGCGGAGGAAATGGTTGCGCGCGCTCTACGATCGTCAGCGCCTCTTTGTCCAGGGCGGGGTCGCCGGTGCTTTCGACCAGGGCTACAGAGATCAGACGTCCCGAGCGATCGATGCGAAAGAGGACCTTCGTTGTCCCGCCTTGGCTGCCCGCGTGCGGCGGATAGCGTCGCTGCGCCGTCAGCCGGATGCCGATGCTTTTGTTCCAACTGTCCTTGGCGCTGTCAGCCACGGCTGGCCCCATGACGACGAGGCAAGCGGCCGCAAGGCCGACGAACAACCTTATTCACTGGACCGCCCCTGGCCACTCAAGGCACGTCGCCAAGTCGACATGCCGATCGCACTATAATGCGATGGAACTCGTGGGAACCGCTTTTCCGCAGCAGAGGCAGAAAAGATGCGGGGCACCGCCGGCATCACCACGGCGGTGCCCCGCGTCGCCGGTCAATGGGGCAGGGGGAATAACCGGCTGCCGTGATGACGCACGACGCCAAAAGTCGTTCCCATGTCCCCGAACTTTTTTCGCTGCGTTCGCCTTGGTTGATACACGGTTAAGTGATTTGCCCATCCGAGAACCCAGTTCCTGCGACTTACGTTGAAATGCCGATCGCCTGCCGGCGAGGGGAGCAGTGACATGTCGCAGACTGGAAAAGTCATCGTTTTGGGCACGCTCGCGGCGTCGGCCATGCTGGTGGGCGCGATGCAGTTCGCCTCCGGCCACGATCTCGCATCCAACTTCGCAGCGCCCAGTATTCCGAGCGAACAGTCAGGCGTGGCCTCCAGCAGCGGCCCGGCGGCCATGACCGCGATCAGTGTGAACCGGGCGGCAAAGTCCGATCGCGCGAGCGTGGTGGCGGATGCGGCACCAACGCAGACCGTCTCGATCAAGCTGGCTGCGTTTGCCGACACCACGTTCCTGCTCCGGCTGCCGCTGACGACCCCCAGCCCTACGGCGGGGAGGGGCGGCGTGCCGCAGGGTTCTCAGATCATCAGCACGGAAAACGAGCGCCGGGCGACGAAGCATCCGGTCGCCTGCGAGCCCTCCGTCTCGGTGTTGACGGAAATCGCCAAACGGCTGCAGCCCGGCCGTTGCGTGACCTGATGCGCATCCTGCGCCAGATCTGAAGCGGAGACCGCTACTCCGCGGGCTCGGCGTCCCCGGACATCTGGCTGCGGGCCAGGAGCCCCAGAGCCAAACCGCCGACGGCGAGAATCGGGACCAGGCGTTTCATTCCGATCATCCGCACCACCTGCAAGCCGCTCGCGAGCAGCATCGGATCGGCGAGCAGCGATTGCGCCGCAGACCGGGCCGCCTCCGTCGGCCGCGGCACATGCTTTGCCACCGTACGTTTGCGGACCATGTAGCTGATGGCCGCGATCAGCGTGACGATGAAGAAGATGGCCGCGCCGGTGAGACACGCCGCGACCAGCCCATAGCGCTGGAACACCGCGACGAACGCGGCGGCGCAGAGGAAGCAGGTGGTCACGAACAACCCGATCGCCGCTGCCAGCGCGAGCGAGGTCAGGCGGACCGTGTGTCCTGTCGATTCCTTGACGTCTGCGATCATTCGCTGAAGCATGTCTGTTCTCCCGGCTCGTCGGCTGATCCGAAACTCAAATCGGCGCCGAGACCGGCGCCGATACGTTACGTCTTTCTGCTGAAGCTATTCGCGACGGGCTCAGCGCTTCCAGGCCGCGCCGATCAGGAAGCCGAGGCCGAGCGCAAGGCCGACCGTCGCCAGCGGGCGCTGCGAGATCACGTCCTCGAGCCGCTCCTCCAGCGAGCTCGCAGCATCCTGAGCCGCGCCGAGCATGGCGCTGCCGCGTTCCGACATGTCGTCGAATGTCTGGTCCATGTTGTCGCGCGCCTGGCGATAGCCGCTGCGCGCCTGCTTGCCGGCCTGGCCGGCAAAGGCATTGAGGACGTCGGTGATCTGGTCGGTGAGGGCTGCGATATCGTTCTTCACGGCGTGGACATCCTTCTGCAGGCGTTCATAGTTCGCTTTATCGGTGAGATCTTTGAAGGCGGTCTCACCATCGGGCGGTGGCATCGGAGGCTCCCGGAGCAAGGGTGATGTGCGTCTCGTCGGGAAACGCGGCGCGGAGAACGAAGTTCCTTCGATGAAACCGAATTAGTCGCCCGGCAGTTGCGGCGAAGTGTCCGGCAGCAGATGCTCCTTCAGGATCAACCCGACGATCAGCAATGGCGAGGCGAGGAAGGCGCCCATCGGTCCCCACAGCCAGGTCCAGAACGCCAGCGCGATGAAGACTGCGAGTGCGTTGAGCGCGAGCCGCCTGCCGATGATCGTGGGCGTGACGAAGTGGCCTTCCATGAAGGTGATCACCGCGAAGATCAGCGGTCCGGCCATGCCGCCGCTCAAGGTCGGGAATGCGATCGCGCCGACGAGCACCAGCACGACGAACATCGCGATGGGGCCGATGATCGGGATGAAGTTCAACGTTGCCGCGAGCGCGCCAAGGCCGGCGGGATTGGGCATGCCGGTGACCGCGCAGGCCAGACCGGTCGCGATGCCGACGCCGGTGTTGATGAGGGTGACGGTCAGCAGATAGTTGCCGAGATGCAGCTCGAGCTCGTTGAGAATGCGCAGCGTCCGCAGCCGCGCCTCGTGGTCGCCGAATACCATGATCAGCGTCCGCCGCAGATCCCGCCAGCTGGCGATGAACAGGACGAGCGTGGCGAAGAACAGCAGGAATTCGGTGAAGGTCGGGGTAAGAAATTCGATCGTTGGCTGCACCCAGTCGAACTTGGGCAGTTCGAGACTCGTGGAGGTCGGGGCGCTACCGCCGCCGATCGCGGTCTGCATCTCGTGCCAGAGCGCCAGCGGCCGGTCGAACACGTGCAGCTTGGCCTTGAGCTGCGTGGCGAGCTCCGGAAGCCGGTTGGTCCAGTCCAGCACCGGCGCCGAGATCAGTCCGATGATGAAGGCGAGCCCCGCCGCGACGGCGATCACGATGAGCACCGCGCCGACACCGCGCGGTACGCGGTACCGCTCCAGGAAGTTGGCCGCCGGCGACAGCATGGTGCCGACGACGAAGGCCATCACGATGGGAAGAAGGAATCCCCTGGCGACATAGAGCACGCCAGTCATGCAGATCACGGCGAGAATGACGAGTGTGATCGCGACGACCTCGGCGCGCTTGATCACCGGCGGGAGCTCTTGGTGGCTCTCGTCGAGAGCCGAACCGTCATTGCCGCTCCCGAGCAGTCGCTCGGTGGGAAGTACACGCACCATGATGTCCCCGACGCAGTGTTTTCCGCGCAGCTCGCTCGACAACCTCTCAGGCCGCTGCGGGTTCCGTCGCGCGAACGTGAGAGCGACCGCGCTTGACTGACGCATGGTGCTACGTTGGAGCCGGAACTACGTCGACCTATCTCGCGTTTGAGGAGGCAATCACGCATCGCACCGCGGTGCTCATTCGACAGGGGCATCCCATGACACAGCTCGTTTCCGGCCCGCGCTGCCTGCTGCAGCGGACGGCATCGATGATCGCCATCGCCGCCACGCTCGTTCTCGCGCCGGCGATCATGCCGGCGCACGCGCAGAGCCTGGGATATGCGCCGGTCGATCAGCAGGCATTTCCGCCGGATGATACGACCGTGCCGGACGAGGACAGCCAATTGCCGGACCGGCTGCGCCGCACGGTCGTCAATCTTGATACGCGTGAGGCGCCGGGCACGATCATCATCGATACCGGCAACACCTATTTGTACTACGTGCTCGGCGGCGGCCGCGCGCTGCGTTACGGCGTCGGCGTTGGCCGCGAGGGCTTCACCTGGGCGGGCGTGCAGACGGTATCGCGCAAGGCCGAATGGCCGGATTGGCATCCGCCGGCGCAGATGATCGCCCGCCAGCCCTATCTGCCTCGCTTCATGGCCGGCGGCCCGGGCAATCCGCTCGGCGCACGCGCGATGTATCTGGGCTCCAGCGAGTACCGCATCCATGGCACCAACGATCCGACCACGATCGGCAAGTTCGTATCCTCCGGCTGCATCCGCCTGACCAATGAGGACGTCTCCGACCTGTTCAGCCGGGTGCAGGTCGGCACCAAGGTCGTGGTCCTGCCGAAGAATGCGTCGCTGCAGGCGAGCACCGGCCGCGCGTCCCGCGTGACGTCGCTGCCGTCCGGGCGGCAGGCGATGACGCTGCCCGTCGCCGCCGTCAACTGATCGGGGAGTGCGTTCATGACCGGCCGAAGGGCACTTGCCATCATCTCGCTCGCAACCGTGGTCGGCGCCGGCGCGCTGGCAGGGCCGACTACGGCGCGTGCGCAGGATTTCTTTTCCGCGCTGTTCGGCGGCTTCAACGCGCCGCAGCGCCACGCGCCGCAGCCCTACATCCGCATGCCGTTCGCGGACGAGGCGCCGCCCGCGCCGCGGCCGGCCCCGCGCGGCGATGTCAGCTACCGCAGTGGCGGCAGCAGCAGCGTCGCCTGGTGCGTCCGCAGCTGTGACGGGCGCTACTTCCCGCTCGGCGCGACCGGCGACCAGAGCAAGGAAGCGGCGTGCAACAGCTTCTGCCCGGCGTCCAAGACCGAGGTCGTCTATGGCAGCTCGATCGACAATGCCGAGACGGAAGGCGGCAAGTCGTATTCGGCGTTGCCGAACGCATTCAAGTATCGCACCGAGGTGGTCGACAACTGCACCTGCAATGGCAAGGACCATTTCGGCCTGGCCAAGATCTCGATCGACAACGACCCGACCCTGCGCAAGGGCGACGTGGTCGCCAGCGAGGACGGTCTGAAGGTCGCCAACCGCAGTGCCGGGCGCAAGAGCGCCGAGCTCAACTTCTCGCCGGCGCCCGCCGCGCTGCGGGCAAAGTACGAGCGCGCGCCGGTGATGGCGTCGGAATGATGTCGCGCGGCCGTCAGGCCGCGCGGATCTTGCCGAGGAAGTCCGTGACCTGATGGCCGAGGCTCCTGCTCTGATTCTCCAGCGTCTCTGAGGCGTTGCGCACATTCTCGGCGGCGGCCGCGGCGGCGTCGGCGTCCGACTTCACGCCGGTGATGTTGTCGGACACGTTCCTGGTGCCGTCGGCCGCAAACTGTGTGCTGCGTGAAATCTCCTGCGTCGCCGCGCCCTGCTGCTGCACGGCGGCGGCGATCGCAGTGGCGACCTCGTTGACCTCGCCGATGATGCCGCCGATGCGCTGGATGGCGTCGATCGCGTCGTTGGCGACGCGCTGGATGTCGGCGATCTGCTCGGAGATCTCGTCGGTCGCCTTGGCGGTCTGGCTCGCCAGCGTCTTGACCTCCGACGCGACGACGGCGAAGCCCTTGCCGGCCTCGCCGGCGCGGGCCGCCTCGATGGTGGCGTTGAGCGCCAGCAGGTTGGTCTGCGAGGCGATGCTGTTGATCAGCCCGACGACCTCGCCGATCCGGTTGGCCGATTGCGACAGGCCCTGCACGGTGCCGTCGGTCATGCGCGCCTGCTCCACGGCGCGGCTGGCGATCCCGGCGGCATGCGAGGCCTGCTTGGAGATGTCGGCGATCGAGGCGTTCAGCTCCTCGGCCGCGGAGGCCACCGTCTGCACGCTCATCGAGGCATCGTTCGAGGCCTTCGAGGCGACTTCGGCGCGGGCATTGGTCTGCCGCGAGACGTTGGTCAGGCCCGCCGACGTCGCCTGCATGTCGGTGGAGGCGCGGCCGAGCTGCTCCAGCGAGCCGCGCACCAGCTCTTCGAACTCGGCAACATAGCTTTCGATCGCGCGCTGCCGCGCTGCAGTCGCCGCGTTGCGCTCGCGCTCCTGGGCCTCGATCGCGAGCTTGTCCTGCGCCTGCTGCTTGAACGTTTCGAGCGCGCTGGCCAGCGCACCGATCTCGTCCTGCCGCTGCGTGTAGCCGGTATCGATGCTGAGGTCTCCGCCGGCGACGGCCAGCATCGCATCGCGCATCCGGTGCAGCGGCCGGATCACCCGGCCGCTCACCGCGCCAATTGCCGCGCCGCTCAGGACGACAGCGGCGAGCAGCAGCACGAGCTGCAGCGTCAGCGACTCCATCGCCGTGCGCTGCTGATCGCTGGAATGCTCCTTGGCAGCGTCGAGCGCCGCCTCGGCCAGCGCGACCGCGCTGGTCATCTTGTTCACCGAGAACGGGCTCCACTGGTACGCCGTGAGCTCGGGCTTGTCGCCCTTCTGCAGCGCCGCCAGCAGACGCTCGCGCAAGCCGGCATATTCCGGCGTGAAATAGGCTTTCTCCGTGCTCGTCATGGCGGCCGACAGCGCTGGCGGCACGTCCATGCCGGAGGTGGCGAGCTGCACCGCCTTCCAGGCGGTGTCGATGCCTCCCACCAGTTTGTTGTAGGCCAGCACCGCCTCCGGGGAGACCTTGCCTGCGGTCAGTCCATTGCTGATGATGAGCGAGGCTTCGCCCGCGGTGTTGCGCATCAGCCAGGCCATCTGCTTGACCATCAGCAACTGATCGACGGTCGCGCTCTGGTGATTGACGCTGGCGGCGATATGGCCCGAGATCTTGTCGAGCAGCGCCAACAGCGCATCGAACGTCTCGCCATATTCCTTCGGCAGGCCGGCGCGGCGGGCTGCCTTCGGCTTGACGATGTCGGTCCAGAACTCGGTGTGCTCCGCCGTGATGGTCTTGTTGAGCCGGTCGAGCTCGGCGATCAGCGTCGGCGCCTGCGCAAACTCGATGTCCTTCAGCATGTCGAGGGCGCGATTGAGCGCCGGCACGTAGATGTCGCGCGCTCCGCGCAGGAACTTCTCGGTGTCCGCATCCATCGCCTGGTCTGCATTCAGCACGCGGATCGTGGTCGAGCGGTCGCTGCGCATGCTGTTCATCGCCTTGAACACGACGCCCGACACCTCCGCCACCCGCGCGATCCGCTGGGCCGATTGCAGCCGGCTCCACGAGCTCCAGGCGTTCAGCGAAAACAGGGCGATCACGGCGAGGGCGGCCGTCACGATCACCGTCTTCAACAGCGAGGAAATGGTCAGGCGGTTCAGCATGGCGGTCTCTCGAGTCTGAAAGCTCAGCGATTTTCCCGGGCAACGGTAAATATTCGGGCGTTCCATTGATCAGTAGAATTACGGGCGGGAGAGGCTTCCTTCCCCGGTTCCGCTCACGGAACCAACCTTTCTCGAGCGGGTTAGGTCGCCAGTCAGCGCAGTCCACGCGCAGCAGAGGGGTTCGCCATGATCGTCAGTGCTCTCGTCACCTTCCTCGTCGTCATTCTGATCCTGTATCTGATCAACCTGCTGCCGCTCGACGGCCGGGCCAAGCAGATCTGCCGCGTCGTGGTCATCGTGCTCGGCGTGATCTCGCTGCTGAGGTACATCGCGGTGATATGATCCGGATCATGGTACCTTCATTGGAATAAAAAAGCCCCGGCCGATCGCCGGGGCTTTTCGTTGTCAGGCCTTTGCCTTCTCGCCTGCTTTGGCTTCGCGCCGCCGCGCGGTCAGGATGTATTCGGTGTAGCCGTTCGGCTGGGTCCGGCCTTCGAACACGAGATCACAGGCCGCCTTGAAGGCGACGCCGTCGAACGACGGCGCCATGGGCTGATACAGCGGGTCGCCGGCATTCTGCTTGTCGACCACGACGGCCATGCGCTTCAGCGAGTCCATCACCTGGTCCTTGCTGACGACGCCATGGTGCAGCCAGTTGGCGAGATGCTGGCTGGAGATGCGCAACGTGGCGCGGTCCTCCATCAGGCCGACATCGTGGATATCAGGCACCTTGGAGCAGCCGACGCCCTGGTCGATCCAGCGCACGACGTAGCCGAGGATGCCCTGGCAGTTGTTGTCGATCTCCTGGCGGACGTCGTCCGGCGCCCAGTTCGAGTTCGACACGGGGATGGTGAGGATGTCGCCGAGCTTGGCGCGCGGGCCGCCCTTGGTGAGCTCGTCCTGGCGGGCCTTCACGTTGACCTGGTGATAGTGCAGGGCGTGCAGCGTGGCCGCCGTCGGCGACGGCACCCAGGCGGTGGTCGCGCCGGCCGAGGGGTGGCCGATCTTCTGCGCCAGCATGTCGGCCATCTTGTCCGGCGCCGCCCACATGCCCTTGCCGATCTGGGCGTGGCCGGGGAGACCGTCGATCAGCCCCATGTCGACGTTCCAGTCTTCGTACGCTTTGATCCAGGGCTGCGCCTTCATCTCGTTCTTGCGGATCATCGGGCCCGCTTCCATCGAGGTGTGGATCTCGTCGCCGGTGCGGTCGAGGAAGCCGGTGTTGATGAACACGATGCGCTTCGACGCCTGCTGGATGCAGGCCTTGAGGTTGACCGTGGTGCGGCGCTCCTCGTCCATGATGCCGACCTTCATGCTGTTCTCCGGCAGGCCGAGCATCTTCTCGACGCGCGCGAACAGCTCGACCGTCAGCGCGACCTCGTCCGGGCCGTGCATCTTCGGCTTGACGATGTAGATCGACCCGGTGCGGCTGTTCTTGACCTTGGAGTTGCCCTTGAGGTCATGGATCGCGAGCAGGCCGGTGACGGCGGCATCGAGAATGCCTTCCGGCACCTCCTTGCCTTCGGAGTCGAGCACGGCGTCGGTGAACATGTGGTGTCCGCAGTTGCGGATCAGCAGCAGGCTGCGGCCGTGCAAAGTGAGGGTGCCGCCGGACGGCGTGGTGTAGCTGCGGTCGTTGTTCAGAGCGCGCGTCAGTGTCTTGCCGCCCTTCTCGAAATCGGCCGACAGCGTGCCGTTCATCAGGCCGAGCGTGTTGCGGTAGACCAGCACCTTGTCCTCGGCGTCGACAGCGGCGACCGAGTCCTCCATGTCGAGGATGGTCGAGACCGCGGCTTCGAGGATCATGTCGGAGACGCCGGCCGGATCGTCCTTGCCGATGACGTGGCTGCGGTCGATCACGACCTCGATGTGCAGGCCGTTGTTGGCGAGCAGGATCACGCTGGGCGCCTCCGCCGCGCCCTGGTAGCCGGCGAACTGGTCGGCGTTCTTCAGCGCGGTGGCATTGCCGCTCTTCAGCTTGGCGGAGAGCTGGCCGGCGATGACGCTGTAGGCGGTGACGTCGGTGTGGCTGCCGGTCGCGAGCGTCGCGGCGGCGTCGAGGAACGCCTTGGCCTTGGCGATCACCTTGTCGCCCCTGGCCTTGTTGTAGCCCTTGCCCGCTTCGCTCGGATCATGCGGGATGGCGTCGGTGCCATAGAAGGCGTCGTACAGCGAGCCCCAGCGCGCGTTGGCGGCGTTCAGGGCGTAGCGGGCGTTGGTCAGCGGCACCACCAGCTGCGGTCCGCAGATCTTGCCGATTTCCTCGTCGACATTGGCGGTCTCGACCTTGTGGGTCGCCGGCTCCGGCAAGAGGTAGCCGATCTCCTTCAGGAACGCCGTGTAGGCGCCGAGGTCGAAGGCCTTGCCCTTGTTGGCGAGGTGCCAGGCGTCGATCTTGTCCTGCAGCGTGTCGCGGAGCGAGAGCAGCGCGCGGTTCTTCGGCGCGAGGTCGCGCAGGATCGCGGCCACGCCGGCCCAGAACGCGTCCGGATCGATTCCCGTCTTGGGCGCCGCCTCCTTGGCGATGAAGTCGAACAAAACCGGGGCGATCTTCAGTCCATGGGCGTCGATACGGGTCATGATGAGACGTTTCTCTCGAATAGGGCGACGTTGCGCGCGTTTTGGGAATGCTGAAATGGCCACCTCGGGGCGGCTTGTGCAGTGCATTTAGCGCCAAAGCGGGGGCCAAGGAAGGGGGGAGGGGTATGGCAGTTGGTCGGGAGGGGGGAAGGTGGTTCCGAATCGGGGGAGTTGAGGCCGATCCGGTGTCGCGGAAGCTCCCCATTTGCTCCAGCGCACGCCGTCATTGCGAGGAGCGAAGCGACGAAGCAATCCAGGCTGCCGACGCGGAGAAAGTCTGGATTGCTTCGCTTCGCTCGCAATGACGTCGAAGGGTGCATCTCGCTCCGATTGAGGCGGCGCATGTGCGGACAAGTGCCGACGGTCCCGCGGCGCCTGTTGGCGTCCGAGCTTTGCCAGTTAATCGCCCCTCGATAGCGAGAGGCGCAGGGAAGGCCGGGTGCA
>NZ_CAFI01000115.1 GCF_000239775.1 Bradyrhizobium sp. ORS 375 | reverse complement strand
TCACTTCGGAGGGCCCATGATGAGCAGCACTCGGGCGCAGCACGCGCCGCGGGATCGCGCCCGCGTATTCACGCGCAGGCGCTCTGCTCGGTCAGCTGTTTGACGATCGTTCAGCGCATGGGCCGACGACGACGCGCGACTGCGTCGCCGCCTTCAGCGACCCGTCGCCTCACGCCTTGCGGACCGTGCCGAGGAAGCCCTCCACCGCGACGCGGAAACGATCCGCATCGGTGGACATGCGGCGCACCGAATCGACCATCGCCGCACCGGCGTTGCCGGTCTGGCGGTTGAGCGCGGCGACCGAGCCGATCGTGTCGGTGACCGCGCGGGTGCCGAGCGCGGCCTGCTGGAAGTTGCGCGAGATCTCGGTGGTGGCGGCGCGCTGCTGCTCGACGGCCGCGGCGATCGCCGTCATCTTCTCGTCGATGCCGGAGATGTTGAGGCTGATGGCGCGGATCGCCTCGACGGACTCGCCGGTCGCGGCCTGGATCTCGGCGATCTGCCGGGTGATGTCGTCGGTCGCGGTGGCGGTCTGCGACGCCAGGTTCTTGACCTCGCCGGCGACGACGGCGAAGCCGCGGCCGGCCTCGCCTGCCCGCGCCGCCTCGATGGTGGCGTTGAGCGCCAGCAGGTTGGTCTGGCTGGCGATCGCGGTGATCATCTGGACCACCTCGCCGATGCGCTTGGCGGCGCGGTCGAGCATCTCGACGGTGGCGTTGGTCTGCGCCGCGCGCTCGACCGCCTGGCGCGCATCGGCCGCGGAGGCCTGCACCTGGGCGGCGATCTCGGACACCGAGGCGGTCAGCTCCTCGGTGGCGGCGGCGATGGTCTCGAGGTTGCTCGTCGCGGTCTCCGCGGCGCTGGCCACGGCGGCGGTCTGCTCGGTGGATTCGTCGACCAGCTTGCGCACGTCGGTGGCGCTGTGATCGAGCTGGCCGGTGGAGTTGCTCATGCTGACGATGACCGCCTGCACCGTGTCGTCGAAGCTGCGGCAGGCGCTGTCGATCGCCTGCGAGCGCTCCAGCCGCCTGCCCTGGTCGAGCTCGCGCTCGCCGGCCAGCCGCTCGGCGATCGCGGCGCTCTCGCGCAGGCCTTCGAGGGCGGCGGCCATCGCGCCGAACTCGTCGGCATGGGCGAATTGCGGCACCGGGGTCTGGTAGTCGCGCTGGCCGATGCGCTGGATCGCCTGCATCAGCGCAGCCACGGGGCGCACCAGGCGGACGCGCACGGCGCGCAGCGCGAAGCCGGCGACGAAGAGCGCAGTGACGAAGGCGATCGACTGCACGATCAGGCTGGTCAGCGCCGCGGTCCTGATCGCCTCGGCGCGGGCGATCGAGGCGTCGAGCGCGGTCATGCCGATGGCGATGATGCCGTTGAACGGGCCCTGGCAGAATGCGTTCCACTCCGGCGCGGGCATGGCGGGCCTGCCGCTGCCGTCGAGGCTCTTGGTCAGCTGGTCCATGCGCTGATGGGCCGCCTCGACCTCGGCGCGCGAGGTCTTGACGACTGCGCCGAGTTCGGCGCTGCCGGCGCCGGCCAGCAGGTCCTCGAGGCCGGACCAGCCGGCCGCGACCGTGCCGCGCCATTGCGCGAGCGTGGTTTTCTGGGCCTCGTCGAGCGGCCTGGAAGCGTTGATATTGGGGCGCAGCGCCGAGCATTGCAGGCCGTAGCGGTCGCGGATCTGCCAGGCGAGGCGGCGGGCCTGCACCATCTTGGCGATGGTCGGGTCGGTCATCCAGGCGCGGTTCGAGACCGCAAGCGAGGCGGCATTGGCGGCGTCCAGCGTCTTGGTCATCGCGTCGTACCAGGGCTGGGTGCGGCTCAGCACGCGCTCCGCCTTGGGCTTGGCGGCCTCGTCGAACAGCAGCTTGAACTGCGGCACGGTGGCCTCCCAGGCGCTCTTCAGCCGAGCGACGAGCTCGTCGCGCTCGGGCATGTCGACGCCGGCGAGCGCCGCGGTGATACCGTCATGGCCCTTCAGCTCGACGCCCTGATATTCGGTCAGCCTGGCGCGCGGATCGTCCTCGCTGAGCAGCACGCTCTGCGTGTCGCCGCGGCGGGCGCGCATGACCAGGACGTTCTGGAAGATCGCCTTGTCGGCCGCCGCCAGCTGTTCCGTCGCCACGCTCTCGCGATACCGGCTCGCGGCGCCGCTCATCAGGATCGCCGTGGACACCAGGATGCCCGCCGCGAGCACCGACAACAGCACCAGCAAAAGGGTACTCACCGACTTGTTCATCACGCAATTCCCCACACCAGAAAGTGGAAGAATGGCGCATTTGCACAAATTCTTCCTTAACCATGCACCCGCCACACGGATCACCCGAGGTAATCAGTTGCCGAACATGTCTGCCCGATCGCAACAAATGGTGCGCAAGCCGCGTCGAGCGACACGCTGGCGTGCCATGCGGCGCGACGCGGCGCGGCTGACGCAACGCGGCGTGCGGTGGCTGCGGCGCAAGGCGGGCGCTGCGCCGCGCTGGGTGAAGCTCACCGTCGGGGCGGCGCTGGCGCTCGTGCTCGTCGCGCTGGCCAATCTGGCCTATCACGTGGCGCGCAAGCCGACCGAGCTGTTCGTCGTCGTCGGTCATTCGCTCGACAAGGAGCCGGAGGAAACCTGGCGGCAGTATGGGGCGCTGTTTCGTGACAGCGCGACCCGCGCGATCACCCCGGAGCTGCTGGCCGCGTTGGCGCAGACCGAGAGCTCGGGCAATCCGGTGGCGCGGACCTATTGGCGCTGGCGCTTCGCCTGGAATCCGTTCGCGGTCTATCGCCCCGCGTCGAGCGCGGTCGGCCTGTTCCAGATGACCGACGGCGCCTTCGCCGATGCCGCCGGCTTCTGCATCCGGGATCACGAGGTCACGAGCGATGGCTGCGGTTCGCCGAGCCTGTACGTCCGGGCGTGGCCGGCGCATGCGGTGGCGCTCACGGCGATCTCGCTCGACCGCCAGGTCGCAGCCGCACTGGCACGTCAGCCGGCCGCCAAGCCGACGACGCAGCAGAAGCAGGATCTCGCCGCCGTGATCCACCTCTGCGGCTCCGGCTCCGCGGCCGGTTTCATCCGTCGCGGCTTCAAGCCCGACGATGGCGAGCGCTGCGGCGACCATTCCGTCGCGCTCTATCTCGCCAACATCAATGCCATGAAGCGCGCGTTCAGGAAGCTGGCGGAGCGGCCGGAATGACGCGCGACCAAACGATAGGCGTGCCGCAGCGATGCCCGCGCCTCAGAGCAGTGTGGCGATGCCCTCAAGCGCAGCGGCTCCGCGCAGCGCCTCCGCGGCATGGTGGCGTGCGCGCCCCGTCAGCTCGCCGAGCTGAAAGCCGCCGAGCGCGCGCAGCCGGGCGGCGGCGGGCGTGTCGTCGTCAAGCGCGGCGAGCCGCGCCGCCGACCAGGCCAGCGCGGCGTCGATGGCGAGGTGCAGGAGACCTGTCGCGCCGGCCTCCGCGTCGCGCGGGGCATCGCGCATCCGGCCAAGCTGTCCCGCAATCGTCTCCAGCAGATCGATGATCTCTGTGGCGGCCGCAGCGTCTCGCCCCGCCAGCCGCGCAATGTCGGCCCGCGCCCGCCCCAGGAACACACGCAGCCCCTCACCGCCGTCCTTCCACAGCCTGCGGTGCAGGAGGTCGAGCCCCTGCATCCCGGTCGTACCCTCGAAGATCGGCAGCACGCGCGAGTCGCGCAGCAACTGCTCGACCGGCCAGTCGGTGGTGTAGCCGGCGCCGCCGAGCACCTGGATGGCGCTATCGGCGGTGGTGAAGGCGAGCTCGCCGCCGAGCGTCTTGACGATCGGCAGCAGCCATTGTGCCAGCGCCGCGCTGTTGCGGCGTGCCTCATCATCGGTCTCGGTCCGCGCGAGATCGGCTTCGACAGCGGCGACATAGATCAGCGCGCGGCTGGACTCGACGCCCGCCTGCATCGACAACAGCATCCGCTGAACGTCGGCGTGGTCGATGATCGGCGACGGTTGCGGCCCCGCACCGCCCTGCAGGCGCTGCCGCGCATAAGCGAGCGCGACGTCCGCGGCTGCGGAGGCGATGCCCAGGCCCATCGCGCCGACCGCCATCCGCATGTTGGTGATCATGACGAACATCTGCGCCAGCCCACGGCCCTCCTCGCCGAGCAGATGGCCCGTCGCATCCTCGAAGCCCATCGCGCAGGTCGGAGACAGATGCAGGCCGAGCTTGTGCTCGAGCTTGCGCACGATGACGCCGTTCGCGGCGCCGTCGATACGGTCCGGCACCAGAAACAGCGACAATCCCTTCGCGCCCTCCGTGCGAGCCAGCAGGCAATGCACGATGCGGTCGGTCAGGTCATGCCCACCGAACGAGATCCATTGTTTCTCGCCGGTGATCGACCAGCGGCCGTCGCTGCGTGGCACGGCCTTGGTGCGGATGCGGCTCGCGTCGGACCCGGCGCCGACCTCGGAGATGCAGATCGTCGCGCCCCACTCGCCAGCGACCAGCTTCGGCAGCCACTCGGCGCGGATCGTGTCGTCGGTCGTCCAGGCCTCGATCAGCCGCACCGCCGAGCGCACCGGCACCGGGAGCATACCGAAGGCGGCGCAGTGGCGATCGAACACCTCCTGCACGGCGACCGCGACGACCAGCGGCAGGCCCTGCCCGCCGAGCTGCTCGGGAAGATCGAGCGCGATCCAGCCGCCCTCGGCATATTCGCGCCAGACGTCGCGATGCAGCTCGGAGGTGACGACCGCGCCGTCGGCCAGCTGCGGCGCCGCGCTGTCGGATTGGGCGTTGAGCGCCTCGAGCCGATCGGCCGCGAACGAAGCGGCGGAGTCCAGGATCGCCGCGATCGTCTCGTCGCTGGCCTCGGCGAATCCGGCCGACAGCGCCCGCAGCCGGGCCAGACCAGGCAACGCCGCCAGCTGCGCTTGCAGGCTGGTGCAGTCGAGTGGCGGAATGCTGGCGCGTGTCATCTGTGTCGTTCCGAACGGAGTGGCGCGTGCCGGCGCGTTGCATCGCCGGCCGCTTTCCATAGCGGCTGAAACTCCGGTCGTCACGCCCGCCAACCCGGCCGAACGGCGCTGCGTGAGGTGCCGGCGCACGGCCGGTTCCTCGTTAAGCACGTCGCCGCGGCGGCTGTGCGCAAGCTCCGCGCATTAAGACATTGTCAACGAACTGCCGCGCATTTTCGGGGTCCCATTAGTGTAGGAGTCACCATGTCAGAGATCGGCATTCCCGGCGCGCGCCTCCGGTCCTTCATCGAGCGGATCGAGCACCTCGACACCGAATTGGCGGAGCTGAACGAGCAAAAGAAGGAAGTGTTCGCCGAGGCGAAGGGTGAAGGCTTCGACGTCAAGATCCTGAAGGAGATCATCAAGCTGCGGAAACAGGATCAGGACGAGCGCGACGAGCACGAGACGCTGCTCGACACCTACCTCCGGGCGATCGAGGCGGCCGAGACCGACCAGGGCTCCAAGGCCCCCGAGCGTAAGGCGGCGTGAGGCGCGCCCCTCGACGACCTCTTCCCTCGACACCCAGCGGCGCGCAGCCGACCTTTCCTGCGCGCTGCCCGTCTTCCGGGATTTTCCTTGCCCGGTTCCATCCGGGCCTCTAACGCTGCGGCACACTTTCCGCCGCGACCGAGGATGAGATGACCGACGCAACGACCTGCCCGCAATGCCGCTCCGAGCACGCCTATCAGGACGGCGCGCTGTGGGTCTGTCCGGAATGCGGGCACGAATGGAGCGGCGACGCTGCCATCGCTGCGGCCACCACCACCGACACCAGCATCCGCGACGCCAACGGCAATGTGCTCGCTGACGGCGACAGCGTCATCGTGATCAAGGACCTCAAGGTCAAGGGCTCATCCTCGACGGTGAAAGGCGGCACCAAGGTCCGCAACATCCGCCTGCAGGAGGCCAGCGACGGCCACAACATCGCCTGCAAGATCGACGGCATCGGCCAGATGAATCTCAAGTCGGAGTTCGTGCGCAAGGCTTGAGGCCAGCTCCTTCCCGGAACATTCGCGGCGCCGCGGCGTTCGCATGAACAACGGGAGAATGGCCATGCTGACGGACGACCAGATCGCGACGCTTTCGGACATCGGCCAAGCCATCGCGTTCTCGCCGGATCGACAGGACGAGATCGATGGCCTCATCCGCGAGGGCTACGTCGCCAAGGACGGCGACATCTACGAGCTGACCGCAAAGGGGCAGAAGGTGCTGACCGATCGCGGCGCCGGCCTCAACGAGGCTTGATCCGCTCCACGCGCTCGCGGGCGAACCGTCCAAGCGGCGATTTCGGGCAAGGATCACACACGGATCAGGCGAACCTTCGTACCCCAGGGATCGGCGGTCTCCAGGCCATTTGAGAGCGCCGTCACCCCCGCACCTGCCTGGCGCAAGCGCGCCTCCTGCGCAGCGACGACGTCCTCGCTGTTCACCTCGAATGAGAACCACGACAGACCGGTGGCGCCTTCGTCGCGGCGCCCGGCACCGGCGCTGCGCCAGGTGTTGGCGCCGATGTGATGGTGATAGCGCCCGGACGACAGGAAGGCCGCCCGATCGATCGTCCGCGTCGGATTGAGTCCGATCAGCCCGGTGTAGAAGCTGCTCGCTTGGCCGATATCTCCCACCTTGAGATGCACGTGGCCGATGCGAAGTCCGTCGGGTGCAGCGGCATAGTTGCTGGTGCGCGTATCGGTCAGCGCGACGAGATCGTCGATATCGAGCTGCTCCGTGCCCATCCTGACGGAGCCGTCGCGCCACTGCCAGAGCTCCGGCGCGCGGTCGGCATAGACCTCGACGCCATTGCCCTCGGGATCGTCGAGATAGACCGCCTCGCTGACATTGTGGTCGGCAAAGCCGGTCAGCGGCGTCCGGTTGCGCGCGACATGCACCAGCCAGCGGGCGAGGTCCTTGCGGGTCGGCATCAGAAACGCCGTGTGGAAAAGCCCAGCCGCGCGCGGCGACTCACGGCTGGCGTCGGGACGGGGCTCGAGCTCGACCAGCGGCACGCCGCCTGCCCCGAGCCGAACGGTCGTCTCCGTTCGCTGCAGCACCGAGAGGCCGATGACATCGCGGTAGAAAGCTGCGACCTTGTCGGCATCGTTTACGCGCAACGTCACCATGCCGATGCGAATCGGCGTCCGGCTCGCGAAGGTCGGGCCTGCGGACATACTCTCACCGCCGCCCTCGGCGCGCGCGGCCGCCGCGGCAGCCATCATCATGGAAGATGCACCGGCCAGTTTAAGCACAGCGCGGCGGGTCGGATCGGCAGTCATGAAGTCCCCCAGAAGCAACTGCCGTCTTCCTACGGAACCGCTGCCGGGTCACGCAAGCCCGCTGCCCAAATCGACCCGTCACGTGCGTGTGACGTCCACACGGCCAGCGCCGACCGCATTCGGAATTCAGCGATTCAGAGAACGGTATTTAGGCCTTCAGCGCTGCCACAGGTGAACGCTGCAAGACTGCGCATCCACTGCCCGCCGTTTGACATCGCTGAATGAGGTGCAAGGGGCGACCGAACAGCCCGGGCGCACTGACGCCCAAATGGCGAACTCATCAGCAGCTGTTAGCAACGATTTTGGCGAACGCTGAGTGACATGACGAGTGAATCCGTCACTCTTCTGTAGCCATCGAGTGACACCCGTAGCAATCCCTTCCGTAGCAGCACGGCCTGGATTCATGACTTGGCATGAACTCTGCTTTCTCGATCCTCACCGGGTCCCACTCTTTGGAGGCAGAATCAACGTGCTCGTCACTCTCGTCGCACTACTTTGCAACGGCCAGCTCTGCATGGAGAAGGTTGTTACCAACAGCGAGATGTCCGGCATCACGATGACATCATGCGCGGTCAGCGCGCAGATCGGAATCGCGGACTGGATGTCCAAGGGTCCGTATCACGAGTGGCGTTTGCAGAGTTACAAGTGCGTCGCCGGCAAATACGTGCCGAAGACGAACGCCTGATCGGCGTCCCCGGCCGGTGCTCGGGATGTCCCCGCACCGGCCGCCGGACCCGCCTGCGGCGCTGTCGACTGTTCGACGCGATGGCGTCGCGTTCGGCACATGGCTAGAAGCGACGAGCGTCTGTTTGCATGCAAATGAGCCCCGAATCGGCGCTTTCAGTGCCGTCTGGCGGCTGGCCCGCTTCATGCAATGTCCCCTTCCGCACAGGAGGGATGCGTCATGCCATTCTACAGCTTCCATTGCGCTGTCTGCGCGGAGGATGTCGAGCTGCTGATCGGGATTTCGGAGAAGCCGGTCTGCCCAACCTGCGGGGGGCGCAAGCTCACCCGCCTGCCCTCGCTGCCTGCACCACCCGCCCGCAGCCCCGGGTTGATGAAAGCCGCACGCGCCCAGGCGGCGCGCGAGGGCCATCTCAGCAATTTCAGCCGGACCGAACGAAAGAAGCGCTGATCGGCCGGCGCCGCGACCACGCTCGCCTCAATCCGAGTTGATCTGCACTTCCGGCACGTCATCCTCAGGATCGTCGATGTCGAGACCGTCCTCCTCGTCGAGGTCGATGCCGGACAGGCAGACGTCGCCGTCGTCGATCACGAGCTTGATCGGTGTCAGCTCCTGGCCCTGACAGGGCCCGATGAAGCACTTTCCGGTATCCAGATCGAATTGCGCGCCGTGCTGGCTGCAGAGGAGGAAATTGCCTTCCTCATCCATGAACTCGCCCGGCTTCTTGTCGAGACGGGCGCCCTGATGCGGACAGGCATTCTCGAAGCCGTAGAAGTTGTTGCCCTTGCGGGTGACCAGGATCGGCCACGGTTTTGCGCTGCCATCCGCGTCCCGTCGCTGCAGGACAAACCCGCGGGCCGCGCCGTCGTCCACCTCATAGGTCGCGCAGATCGCAAACAGCGTGTCCATCACCTGTCTCCCCTCGCCTCGTGTGGCGGATCTGACACTGGCGAACGAGCCCGGCCGAAGCCGATGCAAATGTCAAAGCCGGGACGCAGGCGGTCTGGCGCAGACGCGACATTGCGCTGTGCTCAGGGAGCGCGCAGCAAGGTGCATGCCAGCAGGTTGGTGGCGAGCCATCACGCCGTCAGGCCAGCGGCATTCCAAGTCGGCCGATACCGGGAAACTTCAGCGCCGGCCGCCGCAGATCGAGGCCGAGAACCCCGCCGAGCACGTTCAGCTCCAGCCCCTCGATCCAGCCGACCGTCAGGCCGACATAGCCGCCGAGCGACACGAAGAGACCGGTTCCAGAGGCCGTCCGCCCCCACCAGGCGTCATAGGGGAAGTCCTTCCCGATTGCGGTCGGCGGCAGCACGGCGTTCAATTCGGGAACGGCATTCAGCGCCGCCTGCACGAAGGTGTTCGAGTTCGGCCCCGGCCAGGCGTTGTAGTCGCCATAGGCGCGAAAGCGATACGACTCGATCACACTGCGGATCTTCGGGATCACGCGTTCGGCGTCCTCGCCATCGACGGCCAGCACGGTTTCGGGCAGCGCGCCGAACCAGCGTCCGTCCGGAGCGAAGCCGTCGACACGAATCGGCTCGCCCCAGGCCGTGTAGTCGTAGCGCCTATAGCGGGCGGCTCCCTTCTCCTTGACCACGATCCAGCTATGGACCGCAAAGATGCCGCGCCAGCGCACGGTGCGCGCAGCGAACACGCGGACCACAGCATCTTCGTGACGCGTCGGAGCCGGCAGCAGACCGGCGCTGGAACGATCTGCGGTCTGCCAGTTGCCGCGACGATCGCTGCGCAAATAGTTCGCGGCGGAGAGCGAGAGAGGGGCGATGATGAGCAGGAGAAAGACGAGCACGAGCTTTTTCACGGGAGAGCGAGACGATCGGAAATCCGGAGGATGTTCCGGATGTAGTGATCGTCCCCGCTATCGCCAACGGCCGCCCCGTGATGCGTTCCCGCTCGTCTGGTTCACGACATCGTCAATGCCGGCGGAAACCGCCGCCAGGACCGGACCTGCCACCGCCCCCTCCGCCGCGCGGCGCGCCCATGCTGACGCGTGGTGCACTGGCCATCATTGCGCCCATGCCGCCCATCTGTGCGCGGGCGCCCTGCGCTGGAACGTTCATCCGCCCGATCGGCGACGGCATGGCGGTCGCTGGTCTTGCGGCCTGAGCCGGCGTCGCGGCCGTCCCGGGTCCGACGCGCCCCATTGCCGACGCTGCAGGCTGCGTCCCAGCGGCAGCCGGGGCCGCAGCCGCGACAGGCTGCCCGACGCCGTGTGGACCGGGCCCGCGCATGGTCATGCCCGGTTGCGGCGGATTGTGAGCCATCATGGGCGGATGCTGGCGCCAGTACCGATTCCAATAGGCGTGCCGATGAAACCAGGGACGACCGAAGTAGAAGCTGCTCCAATAAGTGGTCAGCACGAACGGCGCGACCGGCACGTATTCGACATATTCGGGCAGATAGACGTATTGCTCGCGATAAAGATAGGCGAGCGCTTTCGCCGCGACCCAGCCCCGTTCGCCGGCGAAGCTCACATCACACCACGCGCCGCCTTCAATGCAGCCGTGGATGGTGACACGAGTGCCGGCAGGAATGCGATTGACCAGCGGAAAGCCCGGCCCGGGGCCCGCACGCATCGAGGCCGAGCTGCGCACCAGGCCGGGAGAGGCCGTCGCCAGCGACGTCGACGCAGCAACCAATAGCGCAGCAACGAGACACGTCCTGAGCTTCACCACGCGCACCTCCTATCCGTTTTGCGGAAACGATCGCGCCGCCACGCGGGCTCCGCATCCAATAGGATGGTGACAGGCTATCGCGGCAACCTCACGGCGCTCCGGTGGAGATGGTGATCACAGCGTGCCTCATTGCACGCGTTTGAAGGTGGGGAGGTCATTGCTGGGCTTCAGCGGCGACACCTCGACCTTGACCAAGGCCGGCGTCGAGACGAACCAGAGCGCCGCAACCGCGGCAATCACCGCCGCCGCTGCAATAGCGGATATCTGCTTCATCATCGTCCTCCGATGCGCCGATCAAGGACTGATGATCACGCCATGCCGCTGCCTGGACGGATGGTCGGCGGCGACCAGCGCCTGGACATCACTCGCGATGACCGCCTCGGGGAGCGGTACCGGCTCGAGGCCGGCGAAGCGGCGATAGAGCGCGCCCATGATGCCGCCATAGGTCAATGCCGGGAGCAGCAGGAACATCACCGGAAACACCGGCATGAACGGCATGATCAGCAGCACGAAGGCCACAGCCATCGCCGCACCGATCCCGGCATATTCATAGCCGCGCTGCCTGCCCAAGGCACGTGCGATGTGGTGCAAGGCGAGCACGAAGATAGCCGAGGGCACGCTCGTTGCGACCAGGATGGCCATGAACATCTGAGCCGGAATGGCCGCCGCAAGCAGCGGCCCCGTGCCGTCGGCGAGCGTCCTCGGCAGCAGCAGTGTGGTGATCGTGAACGACAGGATGGCCGTCAGCACGGCTGGCATCGTCGCCGCGATCGAAATCCCAGCCACCGATGTGCGAACCCGGATCGGGCCGTCGAAGGTTCGCGGACCTTCCTCTGCAGCAGCGCCGTCTCGACCGCGGCTCCCGCGCGACGGTGCAGGGACGAGCCCAGCGAATTGATGATAGAGAAAGCCGCAGATCATGCCGGCGACCGCAGGCAACAGACCGATCGTCAGCAACACCCCTGCCGCTCCGGGTGGCAGCGTCGCGCTGCTCAGGACGGCAATCGCGTAGCTCGCCGCGGACATCACGCCGCCCATCAGCCCATAGGCGATGCGGCTGGCCATCCGCGCCTGCTGCAGCAGCCAGTGGCCGGCGAACAGCAGCGCCGCATCGGTCGCGATGCGCTGGGCGTAGAGCATGACGACCTGATCCGGCACCGGAAGCTCGGGGGGCGACGCGGCCTGCAGGGCGAGCGCGGCCATCGCGACCAGTATCGCTTCGACCAAAGCGAGCGGGATCAGAGCCGCGAACAAGGCTTGCAGTGAATTCCTGACGACGTACATGTGCCCCTCCTCGCTCCAAACTAGAGGGGATGGATTACCGTCGGGGCGCCGAGAAATATAAAATGCGATGGGATCGCACGGTTGCATGTCCGATCATGGCTCACCGTTGCCCGACAGGATCTGTGCCACGCCGCCCAATGCGCGCCGGAACGCGTCGTCGAACGTCACCCCGCTGTCCCGCCAGCGGTGCTGCGCGCCCGCGGCATCGAGCTGCCATTGCGACACCCAGCGGAGCGCGTCATCGTCCCAGGTGAGGTGACCGCGCAGCCTCACTCCGGCGTCCGGCAGCGAGGCCGCCAGCACGGATGGCGGAAGCTCCGCACCGTCCATATCGACGCTGCCGGCCTGCGCACTGGTCGGGAGCACCACATCGAGGCCGCGCTTGCCGGCAGCCGCACGCAACGCGTCACGTTGCAGATCGGACTGCCGGTCGTCCGAGACGACCAGAAAGCGCCTGCTGCCGGAGGTCATGGCCACGGTCGCCCCGACCGGCGGCCGGGGGGCCAACCATGGCTTGACGCCGAGCTGCCCGAGCACGTCGTCGATCTTCGCGTGATCGAAAGATACGGTGAGATCATAGGGACGATCGCGCGTCCCCTGCTCGTCGTGCTTCGGCTTGCCTGACATCTGGTCATGATAGTCGAAACCCGTGACGAACTCGCGGGCACGCGCCTTCAAGGGGGTGAGCCGGACGTCTCCGCTGAGCTGATAGGCACCGGACACCTTGATCAGCACGTCCTCGAGACACAGTGCAAAACCGCCCAGGCGGTTGTCCTCGCCCTGCCCGGTCACGACGGTCTGCGCGGAGTAGAGATCGCCGGCTGTGGCGCTTGCGACTCCCCACAGGCCGGCAATCAGCCACAGCCCGAGACACCCTGCGCTCCAGTGCAGAATTCTGCGCCGTCCCATCCTGGCCTCGGACTCTCCAGACTTATTATTTCATTCGATCGAGCTTGATGATCGTCTTGGTCCCGGTGCCGTCGCTGGTCGAGAACGTCACGCGATCGCCGGCATGGACCTCCTCGATCATAGCATTGTCCTTGACCTTGTACTCCTCCGCAGCGGCCGGCGCATTGGCGCCAACGGTTCCATTCTGAACCCGCTTGATCGCCACGGTTCCGTTCAGGCGATTGATTCCCGTGACGACTCCCGTGGTACCCTGCTCGGCAGCAAGGACAGGCAGGGCCGTCGCGAGCGCCGCGACCGCGGCCAGAGTGATCGTTGCTGCTTTCATTGCTGTTCTCCTGCTTGTTCCGCGGCAGACAAGACGCCGCGCGTCTGTTTTGGTTCCGGCTGCCAGCCTATTTGCTGTAACTGTAATCGCACATGAACGCGGCGATTTGACCCGCCGCAATTCACGACGCTCGTCCCGCAACATCTTGCGCCGAGAGTCACCACGCGCGGGCGCGTGCGGCGCGAAGCCGCAGCATGCACGCGCCGATCAATCTCAAGCTTCGACCGAGCCGCGGACCGCATGTAGTCACTTTCCGACGTTTGTCATCCGATCCGAACCGTGCTGCTGACGCTGCTGCTGTAACGTCGAATTCATCATTGCGTCATGATGCGCCTTGACAGCATCGATCCACGGGAGGACGATCGCGTCATCGCTCGCCGACGTGGCCATCATTAGACCGCTGCGAAGATGGAGCGACAGCAAACGACCGGGATCGCAGGGAGGTTCGATGACTCCACCCTCGTATCAGACCCGCTGAATGCGGCGGTATCGCTTCGGACCACCGCAGAGCGGAAACGCACGAACGGCACGCCGGGCCGCGGCTTAGTGGGCTGCATCAGCGAGGCATGGCCCCTTGCCTGCCCGGCGCTGTGCCGTGAGATCTCCAGATAAATCGACCTGTTAGCTGCTCGCTATCGGTCTTGCTCTCGGCCAGCGGGTGCGTTGGGCTGTGCTCGCGTGTTTGCTGACACCCGCGCATGCTCTCGATGCGTTCCTGGATCGACCGCGGGATCGATCGCAGCATCGATCTCGAACCTCCCGCACGAGTCTCACGCCGCCAGCGCGCGGCAGATGCGTTCGCATCCGCCGCACGGCTTGGCTCTCTGCAGCAACTACTTGCTGTAGTCGTAAAATCCCTTGCCGGTCTTGCGACCGAGCTGACCTGCCGCGACCATCTCCTTCAACAGCGGCGCCGGCCGATATTTCGGATCGTTGAAGCCGTTGTAGAACACCTCCATCACCGACAGCATCGTGTCGAGACCGATCAGATCGGCGAGCGCCAGCGGTCCAATCGGATGATTGCAGCCGAGCTTCATGCCCTCGTCAATATCGGCGGCGGTGGCGATGCCTTCCGAGTACGCGAAGATGGCCTCGTTGATCATCGGGCACAGGATGCGGTTCACCGCAAAGCCCGGGCTGTTCTTCGCGGTGATCGCGACCTTGCCGATCCGCTTGGCGAACTCGACGGCGGCCGCATGGGTGGCATCCGACGTCTGCAGGCCACGGATCAGCTCGAGCAGCGCCATCATCGGCACCGGATTGAAGAAGTGCATGCCGATGAAGCGATCGGGCCGGTCGGTGGCGGTCGCGAGCTTGGTGATCGAGATCGACGAGGTGTTGGTCGCGATCAGCGCCTCGGGCTTCAGCCCGGCACAGAGGTCCTTGAGGATCTTGAGCTTGAGCTCCTCGTTCTCGGTCGCCGCCTCGATGACCAGGTCGCAGGCAGACAGCTTGGCCTTATCCGTGGTACCGGTGATCAGGGACAGCGCCTTGTCCTTGTCGGCGGCCGTCATCTTGTCCTTCTTGACCAGGCGGTCGAGGCTCGAGCCGACGGTGGCGAGCCCACGCGCGACCGCCTGCTCCGAGATGTCGACCATGACGATCGGGACGCCGGCGGCCGCGCAGACCTGCGCAATGCCGTTGCCCATGGTGCCTGCTCCGATGATGCCAACCGTCTGAATCATTGCCCATACCTCTTTCGCTTCATGTTCGCTTGCTGGGGCCGCGGCCCGCTGTCCACGGTTGCTTAACAGGCTATCGCCTCGCCCGGTAGCCCTGCGGAAATCCGCCTCGCGTCAGCCGGTGCCTAAATGCGCCGATTGTCCCGCCTCGCGGAAGGCGTCGCGGATCGTCGACAGCAACGTTTGCACGCGCGCCAGATTGGCGCGCGCCGTCGGCACCAGGGCCT
This sequence comes from Bradyrhizobium sp. ORS 375, assembly GCF_000239775.1. Lineage (GTDB taxonomy): Bacteria > Pseudomonadota > Alphaproteobacteria > Rhizobiales > Xanthobacteraceae > Bradyrhizobium. The sequence continues at coordinate 11,294 of NZ_CAFI01000115.1, read as the reverse complement.
TGACCCAAAGGTCGGGCACCACCACCTCGGGCAACACCTCGATCAGCGCACCGCTGCGCAGCCGCGAGGCCATAGCTGCGCGCGACGCGATGGCGATGCCGCCGCCGGCGCTCAAGCATTCAACCAGCAGCGCATGGTTGTTGGTCAGGAGGCGCGGCCGCACCGCGACCGTGGTGAGGCCGCTCTTGCCGTCGAAGGTCCAGACCTGGCCCATGGGCGCGAACACGAGGCAGTCGTGATCGGCCAGATCTCGCACATGGCGCGGCTGGCCCCGACGCGCGAGGTAGGACGGCGCGGCGCACAGCACGCGTGGATAGGCCAGCAGTGGCTCCTCGATCACGCCGTGAAACGACGACGGCATCATCGTCAGCACAATGTCGAAGCCTTCCTCGACGGGATTGACGGTGCGATCGACCAGCAGGGCGTCGAGTGTGATCCGCGGATACTTGGTCTGAAATGTCGCAAGCAGCCCGCAGAGATCGATGGCCATCTGCGAGCCCGGCGCCTTGATCCTTATCTGGCCCTCGATCTCGTCCGGCGATCGCTTCACGCCGGCAGCCATCTCGTCATACTCGCGGACGATCTGCTGCATGGTCTCGAGATAGCGTTCGCCGACCTCGGTGAGCTGCAGCCGCCGCGTGCTCCGGCGCAGCAGCTTGCACTTCAGCGACCATTCGAGCTGCGTCACGCGCTTGGTCACGACCGACGGCGCCAGCCTCAGCTGCCGCGCCGCCTCGGAGAAGCTGCCGCTCCGGGCCGTCGCCACAAACGCCTTCATGTTCAACAGGCTATCGCTCATTTCATCCGATCTGGAAAAAATGCTGTTCCAAAATAGCCTATTCTCGGTCGATCCCGAAGCAAATAGCCTACATCTGCAAACTGCTTTGGCCTCGGGCGCGTCCCCAGGTTGCGTCCAGACGCCGGCCGCTCCGCCCAGAATCGGTTGGCCGTCGCCAGAGTGGTTTGCAGCAAGCCGTCGCCCACGAACGGCAGACAAAAGGCCTTAGGGGGAAGGAGCGACCATGAGCGCCACCGCCGTCATTGACGTCAGCGACGTCATCGAGCGCCAGCGCCGCAACCGGCTGGTGCTCAAGGTCGTGATCCTGTCCACCACCATCATGTGCCTCGACGGCTACGACCTGCACGCCATGGCGTTCGCCGCGCCCTCGCTGATCCGCAGCTGGGGTATCGACAAGGCCACGCTGGGCGTGGTGTTCAGCGCCGGCATCTTCGGCATCCTCGTCGGCGGCCTGATCTTCGGCTCGCTCGGCGACCGCATCGGCCGGCGGCTCTCGATCGTCGCGGCCACGCTGACCTTCGGCGGCTTCAGCCTGCTGACCGTGTGGGCAGGCGATTTGAACACGCTCATCGCGCTGCGCTTCCTCGCGGGCATCGGCATCGGCGGACTGGCGCCGCTGTGCTACGCCCTCAATCTCGAATATGTGCCGGCCCGCTATCGCGGCACCGTAGTGGCCATCATCATGCTCGGCTATGTCGCTGGCGGCAGCGCCGGCGGACTGATCGCGGCCTGGCTGGTGCCGCATCTGGGCTGGCCGATCGTGTTCTGGATCGGCGGCGTGCTGCCGCTAGTCGCGGCCGTCGTCAGCTTCTTCATGCTGCCGGAGTCCATCAAGTTTCTCGTCGTGCAAGGGCGCCAGCCCGACGAGGTGGCGCGCCTCGTCAATTGCATCGAACCCAGCCTCGATGCGCAGCCGACCAGCCGCTTCATTGTGCAGGACGAGCCGCGCCCGGCCGGCAGCAGCATTGTGGCGCGCCTGACCGCGCTGTTCGACGGCAGGCTCGCGATCATCACGCCGCTGCTGTGGACAGCCTATATCGCCAGCTCGATGACCATGTTCTTCCTCAACAGCTGGACGCCCATCCTGGCCGAAGCCTCGGGCTATACGCCGGCGCAGGCGGCGTTCGGCCTATCCATGTTCAGCCTGGGCGGCGCGGTCGGCGCGCTGCTCGCCGGTGTCGTGCTCGACCGCTGGGGCGTGCTGGCCATCGCGGCGGTGCCGATGGTCGCTTGCCCGCTGGTCGCCTCGCTCGGCCTCGCCGGCTTCAGCGATGCGGGCTTCCTCGGCGCGATGCTGTGCGTCGGCTTCTTCGTGGTCGGCGGTCATCAGGGCCTGAACAGCGCCGTCGGACAGTTCTATCCCAGCGCCAACCGCTCGACCGCGGTCGGCTGGGCGCTCTCGGTCGCAAAGATCGGATCGATCGGAGGACCGCTGATCGCGGGCGTCCTGATCGCCCGCCATCTGCCGGCGTCCAGCCTGTTTCTGCTCGCGGCGCTGCCGCCGCTGGTGATGGCCGGCTGTGTCCTCGCGCTCGGCCTGTCGCAGCGCCGCCAGCCGCTCGCGGCGCCTGCGCAGGACGAGGCCAATCAGGCCGCGCCGGCCTGACGGCCGTCGTCCGCGGTGCAATTCGACAGGAGCCGACGATGAACTTGCCCTACCCCGGCGCGATCGATTGCGATCTCCACGTCCCGGCACCGACCATCGCGCAGCTGCTGCCCTATCTCGACGACTACTGGCGCGATCAGATCGTCAACCGCGCCCTCGACCGGATGCCGTTCGCGATGATGAGCTATCCGCCGAATGCGCCGATCAGCGTTCGCGCCGACTGGCGCGCATCCCAGGCTGCGACGGCGCTGGAGACGGTGCAGGCGCAGGCGCTCGATGCGTTCGGGGTGCAATACGCCATCGCCAACGTCATCCATGGCTGCGTCGCGCTCCACAATGACGACATGGCGGCGGCGCTGTGCCGCGCCGTCAACGATTGGCTGCGTGGCGAATGGCTGGAGCGCGAGCCGCGGCTGCGCGGCTCCATCCTGATCCATCCGCAGGACATCCCGCAGGCCGTCGCCGAGATCGAGCGTCTCGCCCCCGACGGGCGCTTCGTGCAGATCCTGATACTGGCGATGGGCGAGCGGCCGCTCGGCCGCCGCGATTACTTCCCGATCTACGCGGCCGCCGAGCGCCACGGGCTCGTCATCGCGGTCCATGCCGGGAGCACCTACCGCTACGCCCCGACCATCGTCGGCTGGCCCTGCTATCAGTTCGAGGACTACATCGCCCAGGCGCAGGCGTTCGAGAACCAGACGGTGAGCCTGATCGCCGAAGGCGTGTTCCAGCGCTTTCCCGGATTGAAGTTCGTCTTCCTGGAATCCGGCGTCAGCTGGCTGCCGGTGACGATGTGGCGCACCGACAAGACCTGGCGCGGGGCGCGGCCCGAAACGCCCTGGGTCGACCGCTGGCCGTCCGACATCATCCGCGACCATCTCCGGCTGACCACGCAGCCGTTCGATGCCCCCGACGCGAATGCGGTGGCGCAGACCATCGCGCGCATCGGCTCCGACGCCATGCTGCTGTTCGCGACCGACTATCCGCATTGGCAGTTCGAGGGCTGTGACGTGCTTCCCGACGGACTGCCGCCCACGCTGCTGCGGAAGGTCCTGATCGACAACGCGATCGCCACCTATCCGCGGCTTGCCCAGGACGCGCGCGGCACGGCGACGATCGAGGAGACGATCCGATGAATGCCCCCTTCCAGGAGATTCAGGCGCGGCAGACCTTCGCCGTGGTCGACTGCGACATTCATCCCGCCCATCGCACGCCGGGCGAGTTGCTGCCGTACCTCGAGCCGCGCTGGCGCGAGCACTATCAGACCTATGGCGTGCATGTGCGGCAGGCGCTGTCGAGCACGCTGATGTATCCGCGCATGATGGCCGCCGGCATGCGCGCCGATGCGCTGCCCGCGAGCGGACCCGCCGGTTCGGATCTCGACATGCTGCGCACGCAGCATCTCGATCCCGTCAACGTCGAGTTCGGGCTGTTGATGGCGCTGAGCAAGGGCGGCATGGAGGAGCGCAATCCCGACTTCGCCGCCGCCATGTCGCGCGCCACCAACGACTGGCAGATTGATCATTGGGTGCGGCAGGAGCCGCGGCTGCGCGCCGGCATCGTCGTGCCGCAGGAGTTTCCCGAGGCCGCCGTCGCCGAGATCGAACGCTGCGCGGCCGACCGCCGCTACGTCCAGATCATGCTGTCGTCGCGCCCGTCGGATCCTCTGGGGCATCCGCGCTACTGGCCGATCTACGCAGCGGCCGAGCGCGCCGGCCTGCCGATCGGCCTGCATCCGGTCGGCTACAATGGCGGCCATCCCTCGACCGGCTCGGGCTGGCCGACCTACTATCTGCAGGAGCACTACGTGTTCGTCGCCTGCATGGAGGCGCTCGCCGCGAGCTTCATCATCGGCGGCGTATTCGAGCGCTTCCCCGGCCTCAAGGTGGTGCTGGTCGAAGGCGGTTTCGCCTGGGCGCCGGCGCTGGCCTGGCGGATGGACAAGCATTTCGACAAGTTCCGCAAGGAAGTGCCGCATCTGAAGCAGCGCCCTTCGGACTACCTGCGCCAGCACATCTGGTGGACGACGCAGCCGATCGAGGAGCCCGAGCAGGCGCGGCACCTTCTGGAGATCATCGACTGGATCGGCTGGGACCGCCTGCTCTACTCGTCCGACTATCCGCATTGGGACTACGACAATCCAGGCTTCTCCTTCAAATTTCCGATGACCGAGACGCAGCGCCGCAAGATCTTCAGGGACAATGCGATGGCATTGTATCGTCTGTCATGAGCCGCCATGTCGTCTGTTCCGCCGACGAGCTGCCGCCGGGGACGCGACGCACGGCCTTCGTCGACGGCCGCGAGGTCGCGTTGTTCAACGTCGACGGCCGGCTGCATGCGCTTCTGAACCGCTGCCCGCACGGCGGCGCCCGGATCTGCACCGGTGTCATCACCGGGATCGCGCAATCCTCCGGTCCCGGCGACTATCGCCTGGAACGCGACGGGGAATTCTTGCGCTGCCCCTGGCACGGCTGGGAGTTCGAGCTGTCCACCGGACAGTCCTGGTGCGACCCACGTTCGACGCGACTGCGCAACTATGACGTCAAGCGCGAAGCCGGCGAGACCCTGGTCAAGGGGCCCTATGTCGCCGAGCGCTATCCTGTGGTCGTCGAGAACGACTACATCATCATCGAGCTCTGAGCACGCTCGACCGCGTCCGATCGCGCTCAGGAACAGATGTCGTACCCTCTCGTTGGTCTTACGCTCCGGCGCGATCAGTTCCGCCGAGCGTGACAGCATGGGAGGACCGACATGAACGGCGGAGCGGCAACATTCTGGGGCTGGGGCATCGGCATCGTCATTCTCGGCCTGGTCCTCGCATATGCAGCGACCCGATCCGGACGGCTGCGCCCGGGCGAGCGCGCCAGGCTCGATGAGAATACGCGCGCCTCCCTGGCGGCGCACGACCGCGCCGAGAGCGTCACGGGCGCCGGGTCTCGTCTGCCGGGCATGCAGAGCAACACGCCCTACGCCCTGCTCATCCCCATCGTGGTCGTCGCCGCCGCGATCGCGCTGATGTTCTGGTCGTTCGGCGGCGACAAGGCGCCGCGCCAGGACGCGCAGGCGGTCAACCAGCAGACCACCAATCAGCAGACTACGGGAAGCGCCGCGCCGAAGCAGAGCCAGCCGGCGGCTGCCGCTCCGACAGCACCGCGCAACGACACCGCCAGCGACAGCGCCCGCGGCAACGGCCCGCTGAACAAGAGCCATTGAGATCGAGCAGGCGCGAACCTTGAAGGCTCCATCGCGGCATCACCGTTCGGAACGCTCGTCGCGGCAGCAGGTTCTCAGGCCTGGGGTCCTGCTGCCCCACGCATAGGAGACTGTCTTGACGACCGTCGACACAAGCCGACCTGCCCTGGAGCCCACGGCGCGCATCGCGCGACATCCCATCCATCCGATGCTGGTGCCCTTTCCCATCGTCTGTTTCATCGGCGCCCTCGTCACCGACATTGCCTATTGGCGGACCTCCGAGATCATGTGGGCCGACATCTCGGCCTGGCTGCTGCTCGTCGGCTTGATCATGGGCATTCTCGCCGGCGTTGCCGGCCTGATCGACTTCCTGGGCAATCGGCTGATCCGGACCCAGACGCCCGCCTGGCCGCACATGATCGGCAATCTGATCGCGCTGGTGCTCGCCTTCTTCAACAACATGGTGCATGCGCGCGACGCCTGGACTTCGGTGGTCCCGACCGGACTGATCCTGTCGCTCGTGACCGTGCTGATCCTTCCCGTCACGGGCTGGCTCGGCTGGTCGATGGTCTACCGCCACCGCGTGGGAGTTGCCCGATGACCGGTTTCCGAACTCATCGCATCGCCCCGGTGCTCACGGGGGTGCTGCTCGCAATGACCGCCTTCATCCTCACCGGCTGCAACGAAGGCGGCGATCCCAAGGCGGAGGTCGGCGCGAACGTCAAGCTGCCGGCACTGACGCAATATCTGCTGCCGCCGATGAACGTCGCGACCGTCGTCGGCTGGAAGCAGGGTGAAACCCCGAAAGTCGCACCAGGGCTGAAGATCGAGGCCCTGGCGACAGGCCTGCAGCATCCGCGCTCGCTCTACACCTTGCCCAACGGCGACGTGCTGGTCGTCGAGTCCAAGGCCCCGCCTGCCCCGCCGGCGAAGCGTCCGAAGGACATCATCATGGCCTTGGTCGAATCCTGGGCAACGTCGGGCGGCAGCACGGGGCCGAGCAATCGCGTGACGCTGCTGCACGATGCGAACGGTGACGGGGTGCCGGAGCAGAAAAGCGTCTTCATCGACCACATGAACTCGCCCTTCGGCGTCGCGCTGGTCGGCAGCGACCTCTACATCGCCAACACCGACGCCATCGTGAGATACCCGTACACGCCAGGCGAAACGCAGATGAAGGACCCTGGGACGACGCTCACGGCGTTGCCGGGCGGTCCGATCGACCATCACTGGACCAAGAGCCTGACGGCGAGTCCGGACGGGCGGCTGCTCTATGTCGGCGTCGGCTCCAACAGCAACATCACCGAGAACGGCATCGAGGCCGAGAAGAACCGTGCGGCCATCCTCGAGGTGGATCGCACCACCGGTCGCTGGCGCATCTTCGCGAGCGGCCTGCGCAATCCCAACGGATTGAGCTTCGAGCCGCAGAGCGGCGCGTTGTGGACGGTCGTGAACGAGCGCGACGAGATCGGTCCGGACCTCGTGCCGGACTACATGACCTCGGTGAAGGACGGCGGCTTCTACGGCTGGCCCTATAGCTATTACGGCCAGCACGTCGATCCGCGCGTGCACCCGCAACGGCCGGATCTGGTGGAGAAAGCGATCGTCCCCGACTATGCGCTGAGCTCCCACGTCGCGCCGCTCGGGATGACGTTCTACACCGCAAATGCGCTGCCGCAGGCCTATCGTGGCGGCGCCTTCGTCGGCGAGCACGGCAGCTGGAATCGGACGCCGCTGAATGGCTACAAGGTCGTCTACGTGCCTTTCTCCGGAGGCAAGCCCAACGGCGAGGCGCAGGATGTCGTCACCGGCTTTCTCAACGATCACAACGAGGCACGCGGCCGGCCGGTCGGGCTCGCCGTCGACAAGACCGGCGCGCTGCTGATTGCCGACGACGTCGGCAACACGGTCTGGCGCGTGACGGCGTCCGGCAGCTGACCTCGTCCTCACCAGCAACGAAGGAGAATGCAATGGGACTGGCACAATATGCGATCGTTGCCGTCGGCGATCACTACAGCGTGCTGCATGACGGCAATACACATGGCGACTACGCGACGAGAGAGGCCGCCTTCGAATCGGCAGTGGCCGCCGCCACCCTGGCCCTCAAACAGGGTCACGAGGTGCATGTCAGCGTTCCCGGCAACGACCCCGAGCGATCGAACAACTAACAGGGAGAGCCTGATGTCGCGGGTTCCAGGTGCCCTCCAGCGATCGTGACTCTGCACGCTAACGTGGGTTAGCGACACGATCGCGCTGACGTCGCAAGCTCCTGCGGAGGGAACAGGAGGTTGCCATGACGCTCAAGAGAAACCGACGCAAACAGACCATCTCGTTCGCCGACCGCCTGCAGCAAGCGGCGACAGCTGCGCGCGATGCGGCCAAGCTTCTCCCGGCCGGGCCGGAGCGCGAAATGATGCTGAAGAAGGCCATTCAGGCCGAAACCGCCGCGCACATCAATGAGCTGTTGAGCGCGCCGATCATGCAGGCCGCCGCCGAACGCTGACCGCTTCGTTGGCGGTTGAATGGTGGCCAGCCTGCGGTCATCCCCGCCGGCTTTGGAACCACGGTCCGGCGGAACGCTTCTGAGTCGACACAGTCGTGATCTCGGCGAGGCAGTGAATGGCAAGGGTCGTAGTCGGCACTTCGGGTTGGCACTACGACTCCTGGCGTGGCCCGTTCTTCCCGCCCGGCCTGCTCATTAAGCATCAGTTGCGCTACTACGCCAGCCAGTTCGAGACGACCGAGCTGAATGGCGTGTTCTATCGGACGCCAACCGAGGCCGCAGTTCGCGGCTGGCGCGATCAGACCGGCCCCGATTTCGTCTTCGCCTGGAAGGCATCGAAGTTCATCACGCATTGGAAGCGTTTGTCGGAGCGCTCCGTCAACAGTCTCGAGCTGATGGAAAGCCGGCTGAAACTGCTTGGCGACAAGGCCGGCCCCGTGCTGTTTCAGCTGCCGCCGCAGTTCGAGGCCGATCACGATCGGCTGGCATCCTTTCTGCGCCTCGTCCCCAGACATCGGCGCTACAGCTTCGAGTTCCGGCACTCGAGCTGGTACACGCCTCCCATTATCAAGCTGCTCAGAGAGGCCAATGTCTCCTTGTGCCTGTCGGACCATCACGATGCGCCGGCACCATGGCGACGCACGGCCGACTTCGTCTATGTGCGCGGCCATGGTCCAGGCGGACGCTACAAGGACAATTATCCAGCCGCGACGCTGAAGGCGTGGGCCAAGCGGATCAGGACCTGGTCGGCGCACGGCATCGACGTGTTCGTCTACTTCGACAACGATCAGAAGAGCGCAGCACCGGCCGATGCCCTGCAACTGCGTGCGCTACTCGACGGGCCGCGTAGCCGCTCGCGCGCCGCGTCCCGCCGGAGTTCTGCGGAACATCGTACCCAGCTCTCGGTTTAGTCAGCAACCTGACACGAGAGGACCAATCATGAAGCGCACAATCATCGCAATCAGCTGCCTGATGCTGGCCGGACCGGCTCTGGCGCAATCGGTCGGAGAAAAGACCGGCGTCAACTCGGCACTCGGCATCACGCCGAGCACGGAGGACTTCGTCAAGCAGGTCGCGATCAGCGATATGTTCGAGCTGCAGTCGAACCAGCTCGGCGAGCAGAAGGGCAACGCGCAGGAGAAGAGCTTCGCCGCCCAGATGGTGAAGGATCACACCAAGACATCGAGCGAGCTGAAGAGCATGGTGAGCAGCGGCAAGGTCAAGGTTCAGCTGCCGGTGGCGCTCGACAGCGCGCACCAGAGCAAGCTCGACAAGCTGAAGGGGGCCGAGGGCAAGGATTTCAGCGCCGATTTCGACGACATGCAGGTGAGCGCCCACAAGGACGCCGTGTCGCTGTTCGAGCGCTACGCCAAGGGCGGCGACAATCCGGAGCTGAAGGACTGGGCCGGCAAGACCCTGCCGGCGCTGCAGCATCATCTGGAGATGGCGCAGAACCTCAGCAAGGCGAAGTAAGCGTCGACAATCGCCCTGCTTTGAAATGACAAGAGCGCCGGACCCTGGAGGTCCGGCGCTCTTCTTTTTTCATGACGTCACGTCAGCTTGGCGCCTACGCCGCGCGGACGGAGCCGAGGAATCGCGATACTTCAAGCTTTAGGCGGCTGCTCTCGCCGGCCAGCGATTTCGCAGCATCCAGGACCTGCGTCGAGGCCTGGCCGGTCGCGCTGGCGCCGCGCTGCACATCGGTGATGTTGGACGAGACCTGCTGCGTGCCATGCGCGGCCTGCTGGATGCTGCGAGAGATCTCCTGGGTGGCGGCGCCCTGCTCTTCCACCGCGGAGGCGATCGTCGAAGCAATCTCCGACATCCTCTCGATGGTCTCGCCGATCTCCCTGATCGCGTTCACCGACTCCTGGGTCGCGGCCTGGATGCCGTTGATCTGCTGGCTGATCTCGTCGGTCGCCTTTGCCGTCTGCTCGGCCAGCGCTTTCACCTCCGACGCAACGACCGCGAAGCCGCGCCCGGCCTCGCCGGCACGCGCCGCCTCGATGGTGGCGTTCAGCGCCAGCAGGTTGGTCTGGCCGGCAATCGAATTGATCAGCTCCACGACATCGCCGATGCGACCGGCCGCCTTGGCCAGCTCGCCCACGCGGTCGTTGGTGCGCTGCGCCTGCTTGACCGCCTCGTTGGCAACCCGCGCGGAGTCCTGCACCTGGCGGCTGATCTCGGTCACCGAGGACGACATCTCCTCGGTCGCCGACGCCACCGACTGCACATTGGTCGAGGCTTCCTCCGATGCGGAGGCGACGGTGATGGCCAGCCGCTCCGACTGCTCCGCCGTGGCCGTCAGCGTTCCTGCCGAGCTTTCGAGCGCGGTCGATGCCGACGACACCACCTCGACGATCTCGCTGATGATCGTCTCGAAGTCGCGAGTAATGGTGTCGACCCGCTGCCCACGCTGGATCTTGGCCTCCGCTTCGACGGCAGCAGCGCGATCCGCAGTCTTCTTCGCCACCAGCGCATCCTTGAACACTTGGAGCGAGCCGGCCAGGGTCCCGATCTCGTCCTGGCGGTCACTCGCGGGAATGCTGACCTCGTCACGGCCGGCGGCCAGCTCACCGACGACATCGGTCAGGGCCGCCAGCGGGGCGATGACACGGCGGCGAAGCATGAAGGTAACGACACCCAGCAGGCCGAGCAGCCCGACCACGGCACCGGCTCCGACAGCGAGCATCAGGAACGCGTCGTCGCGCGCCGCTTCCGCGCGCGCCTTCGCCTCGGCGATGGCATTGTCGCGAACCGTCAGGAACTTGCCGATCGGCGGCACGACGGTCCCGCCCAGTTGTTCGGGCGTCAGCGTGTAGCTGGTGTTGTTGCGGGACGCTGCGATCTCCTTCTCGATCAGTCCGGCGGCGTTGTTGAAATAGGCGTCGACGGCCTCGGTCATCGCCTGGGCCACCTTCGGAGGATTGCCGAGCTGGTCAATGCTCGACTCGATCCGTTCGCGGTCGACCTCGACCCGCCCCTGCGCGCGATCGATGTTCGACTGCTCCGCCACGCTCAGCGGACGCTTTGCGCCGAGGGCCGGAGCCAGCATCGCGGCACGGCCGCCCGCCGTGATGCGCAGGTCCTGGGTGATGCGCGCGATCGACAGCAGCGGCGTCAGCGAGGCGTCGGCGCTCGCGACGCGGTTCTCCAGACGGTTGAGCAACGGCTCGATCGTTTTGAGCACGTCG
>NZ_CAFI01000116.1 GCF_000239775.1 Bradyrhizobium sp. ORS 375 | reverse complement strand
CCGGCGCAGACCTATGGTCTGTGCCGGCTTCGTTGCGTTTTAGCGTTAGCTCCCGTGGGCAGCTTGGCTCGAAGGATTCCAAACCATCTATCGGGCATCGGCAGCCGCCGAGCCTCCGTTTAGCTTCATTCCACCACGACAACTGCCTTTATCGAACAATCAGTAAGTTGCGATCATGAACGAGCCAGCACTCGCGTTCCGTCCCCGACTCGTCTCCCCATCGACCAACTCCACGCCCCCCCTCTCCCCGATCGACGGTCGCGCTCTGCAGATTGCCGAGGACGCCTATCGCAAGGTGCTTGCTCTTCACCCCGGGCATTTCCGGACCCTGTGCAGCCTTGCGACTGTCCGTCTGCAACTCGGCGACGCTTACGAGGCGCGTACGTTACTGGACCGGGCCGCGGAGGCGGCGGGCGACTCGGCAGACCTGCATTTGACCGTTGGAAAGGCGTTCGCAGCTCTGGGCGACCTCGCCAAGGCGACGACGCATTTCGCGCGCGCCGCCGCACTCGATGACGCCTCGATCGAGCCCCGCCTGCTGCTCGGTGGCGCGCTCTACGGCCTCGGAGACCCCGCGGCGGCCGTCCAGCACCTCGAACTGGCACTTGCCATCGATGACACCAACCCTGACCTGCATCAGGCGCTTGGCCTCGCCCTGCAGCGGCTCGGCCAGTTCGAGCGGGCGATGTCGCATCACGAGGCCGCCCTTGCGGCAAGGCCGCAGTTTGCGGCGGCTGCCGGCAGTCTCGGCGATGTCTGCCGGCAGCTCGGCAGGCATTCGGAAGCCATCGCGCATTATGTCCGGGCGTTGGCCATCGAGCCCAAGATGCCTATGGTCCTGCTCAATCTCGGCGGCTGTCATCAAGCGATCGGCGAACTGGATGCCGCCATTCGTACTTTGCAGCGGGCGCTCGAGATGAACCCACGTCTCGCCGAGGCGCACTACAACCTCGGCAATATTCACCTCGACATGAAGAGCTGGCCAGGGGCGCTTTTCCACTACGAGCGTGCTGTCACCCTGCGGCCGGATTTCCCCGAAGCGCACAACAATTTCGGCAATGCGCTGGAGTCGTCAGGCAGGCATGAAGAGGCCTTGTCCCATTATCACGAGGCGCTGCGGCTGCGACCAGACTACGCCGTCGCACATCGCAATCGCGCCGACTCGCTGCGAAACGTGCAGCGCTATGACGAGGCGATCACCGGATATCAAGCGGCTCTCGAGCACGATCCCCGCGATACGACGACCATGAACCATCTCGCGATCGTCTTGACGATCGTGGGCCGACTCGACGAGGCGAGGCGCACTTATGAAGCGGCGCTCGCGGTCAACCCGCGCAGCATTGGCACTCACCTCAATTACGGCATCGTCAAGCCGTTCACGATCGACGACCAGCGATGGGCTCCGCTGCTGGAGCTGGCTGCGAGCTCGGAGACGCTGAGCGAGGACGCGCGGATCGCGCTGCACTTCACGCTCGGACGCGCCTATGCCGACATCAAGGACGGCGAGCGGTCGCTGGTCCATCTCAATGCCGGCAACGGCCTCGAGCGCCGCCGCATCAACTACGATGAAAATCAGTCGCTGCGCCAGATCGAGCGCATTCGCGCGGTGTTCTCCAAGGAGGTGCTGCAGGCGCGCGCCGGTCATGGCGACGCGTCACGGGCTCCCGTCTTCATCATCGGCATGCCGCGGTCCGGCACCAGCCTCGTCGAGCAGATACTCGCCAGCCATCCCGCCGTGCATGGCGCCGGAGAGGTCAACTATTTTGCCGCGGCTGTGGCGCTGTTCACCGATCGCGCCCGCGGCGACTTCCCAGAGATGCTCGCCAAGCTGTCCGACGCCGATATCACCAGCCTGGCCAAAGCTTATCTTCAGCGTTTCACAGATCTGCCGGCGAATGCCGAGCGCATCGTCGACAAGATGCCGTCGAACTTCCTGTTCGCGGGCCTCATCCATCTCGCACTGCCGAATGCCAGGATCATTCACGTCAGGCGCAATCCGATCGACACGTGCCTGTCCTGCTACACGCAGCTGTTTGCCGAGCCGCAGCCCTTCGCCTACGACCTCGCCGAGCTGGGCCGCTACTTCAGAGCTTATGACGCGCTGATGAGCCATTGGCGCGCTGTCCTGCCGCAGGGCGTCATGCTGGAAGTGTCCTACGAGGACATGGTGCGCGAGTTCGAGCCGCACGCCCGCAAGATCGTCGCCCATTGCGGGCTCGACTGGGACGATGCCTGCTTGTCCTTCCACGAGAACGAGCGTCCGGTGAACACTGCAAGCCTCGTGCAGGTGCGCAAGCCACTGTTCAGCGGATCGGTCGGCCGCTGGAGGATGTATGGCGACCGCCTGAAGCCCCTGCTCGACGCGCTCGGCACCGAAGCCATCAGACCGACGATTGCCGAGGCTATCGCCGGCATGGCTCAGCCTCAGCCGGGCAACGTCGCGCCGCCGGTGGTCACGCCGACGACCGACTCGCGCCCGTTCGATGCCACGCGGCTTGCGTCGCTGCAGACGCTGGCGGATGGCGTCGTCGCCGTCGCCAAGAAGCTGCAGAGCCGCGGCGAAATCAATGATGCCGAGCAGATCTTCAAGCTGATCCTGGCCGGCCAGCCGACCAATTTCGATGCCCTCGTCGGCCTCGGCATGATCTCGACCACCTTCAACCGTCTCGACGAGGCCAAGGACTATTTCCAGCGCGCGGTGGCGGTGAACGACAAATCCGCCGAGGCCCATGGCAGCATCGGCGCCGTCGAAGGCTCCGCGGGCCGGTACGACGCCGCGGTTAAGCACTACGAGACCGCACTCTCGCTGTCGCCGAGCCATCCCGGCATTCTCTACGGCTTTGCGATGGTCCGGCAGAATCAGGGACTGATCGACGAGGCGATGGTGCTGCTGCGGCGAGCGATCGACAACAAGCCGCAGCATCTCGATGCCCATTTCGCGCTCGGCAACCTGCTGTACACGACAGGAAAGGACGTGGAGGCGGCGCGGCACTACCTCAAGGTCCTCGACTTCAGTCCGGAGCACGCCGAGACCCACAACAACATCGCCAACGTGCTGCTGCGCCAGGGCCATCGCGAGCGCGCCATCGAGCACTACAAGCGGGCGATTGCGGGCCGCCCCGACTATGGCGACGCCTACGGCAATCTCGGCAACGCGTTCCTGGAGCTCAACCGGCTCGAGGAGTCGATCGAGCAGAACCTTCTGGCCATCAAGATCAAGCCGGAGCGTTTCGGCTCCTATAACAACCTCGGCGTCGCCTATCAGGCGCTCGGCCGGTTCGAGGAGGCGACGGCCGCATTCCAGAAGGCCCTGGAGCTCGCGCCGGATGACGCGTCGATCCACCTTAACCTCGCGAACATGTCGAAGTTCAAGCCGGACGACAGCCGGTTGCCCGGCCTGAAGAGTCTGATCGCGCGCGTCGATCAGCTCGACCAGGAGAAGCAGATCGCGGCCCATTTCGCGTTTGGCAAGGCGCTGTCCGATCTGAAGGACTACGACACGGCCTTTTCGCATCTGCAAAGGGCCAACGCGCTCAAGCGCCAGACCTTTGACTACGACTCTCCCCAGCGGCTCGCCATGATGCAGAACGTCGCGTCCCGCTTCACGCCCGAGTTCTTCCGCTCGGTCGCGGGACATGGCGACGAGTCCTGGGCTCCCATCTTCATCGTTGGCATGCCACGCTCCGGGACGACCCTGATGGAGCAGGTGCTGGCGAGCCACTCAAAGGTGTTCGGTGCGGGCGAGCTCGAGACATTCAAGGATCTGGTCGGCGAATGCGCCAGCCGGCAGAAGGTTGTTCCAAACTACCCGGATCTGATCACGCTGCTGCCGCCCGAGGAAATGACGAAGCTCGGGCAGGAATATACTGCCCGCGTGCGGATCCTGGCCCCGGAGGCCGAGCGCATCGTCGACAAGATGCCGCTGAACTTCCTGTTCGTCGGGCTGATCCACGCTGCGTTCCCGCGCGCCAGGATCATCAACACCCGGCGTGACCCGCTGGACAATTGCATTTCCTGCTATCAGCTGTTGTTCACCGGAGCCCAGCCGTTCGCCTACGACCTCACCGAGCTCGGCCACTACTATCGGGGCTATGAGGGCGTCATGGAACATTGGCACAAGGTGCTGCCGCCCGGCGTCCTGATCGACGTCCAGTACGAGGACATGGTCGACGACCTCGAAGGCGTCGCGCGCCGGGTACTCGATCATTGCGGCCTGGACTGGGAGGATGCCTGCCTCGACTTCCACCGCACCGAGCGCACGGTACGCACCGCGAGCCTGATGCAGGTGCGCGAGCCGATCTACCGACGCGCGATCGGAAGCTGGCGGCGCTACGAGAAGCATCTCGGACCGCTGTGCAATGCGCTCGGCATCGAGACTCCGCCACCGCCGGCGGAAGCGACCTGACCGCCGGCAAATAACCGGGTGCTGTTGCCCAGGGATCGGTGACAGGCGCGGCACCCGGCTATCCGGCCGCGCGGCGGAGCGGCACGTACAGTGTGCGCGAGGGGCTTTAAGAAACTATCATCGTCATATGCCACGGCGTCAGTTTTCTGACGCACGCGCGCGACTAATTACACAATCAAAGGTTGATTCGCGCCTGCACAGGATTTTCCTGCGGGAAATACGTTCGCAGAGCGACCGCTAGGCTCGAAAGTGGAGCCTGCGGTTCTCATTAGCTGCCTGGTAGTTCAGCTCGTTAGTTCTGCGGCGTTCGACAAGCAGACGACTGCAGCAAAGAGGCGGCTCTCCCGCGCAGGCCGATCCGAGCGATGACCCGGCAGCTGCGCAGCGGTGGTCGTGAACCCCCGAGGCGCTTCCCGCGACGCCGGAACGGCCCTTTCGGGCGGCGGCGCCGGAAGCATCGGCCCGCCTGCGCCCTCGCGAGAGCGCCCGCGGTGGCTGGACCCGCGAAGCGCGATTGTGGTGAAGCTGCAGCAGGCGCTTGACCTGGACGCAAAGGCTTGGTTTGACCCCAACAGCCCGGCGCACCACCCGACCGGTGCTCGTCCCGCCCCAACCATGGAAGATCCCGGACCATGCGCATCACCCTTGTCGGCTCCCGCCATTTCGGTGTCGCCACGCTGAACATGCTGCGCGAGAGAGGCATCGAGATCGCCCGCGTGGTCGTGCATGACGGCGAGGACCGGCTGGCCGCCGCGGCACGCGCGGCCGGCATCGAGGTCGTGGTCCAGGCCGATCCCAAAGTGGTGCCGGCCAGCGAGATCGCCCCCGGCACGGACCTGATCGTGACGGCGCACAGCCACGCCCGCGTGACGCAGGAGGCCGTCGCGGCCGCCAAGCTCGGCGGCATCGGCTACCACCCCTCACTGCTGCCGCGGCATCGTGGCATCGCGGCCGTGGAATGGACCATCAAGGAAGGCGACCCGGTCGCGGGCGGCACCATCTATCATCTTGCCGAGCGGATGGACGCCGGCGCCATCGCCGCGCAGGACTGGTGCTTCGTCAAGAAGGGCGAGACGGCCCGCGAGTTGTGGGAGCGTGCGCTGGCGCCGCTCGGCCTCAAGCTGCTCGGCGACGTCGTCGAATCAGCCAAGGCAACCGGCACGATTCCCGCCAAGCCGCAGGACGAGCAGTTCGCCACCAAGGCGCCGAGCCTGACGCCGCACTGAGCCGCCGGCACGGGCGCTTGAGGGTGGGCGCTTGCGAGTCGGCTCCGGCAGGAGACCGCTCGGGGCGGCCGAGGCGAACGAACGTGCTGTCAACGCAGGGCTGTGGCAGGCGTCTGCTCATGTTGTGCGCGAAGGCGCAGTTTGCCCACATTGCCGCCCGAATGGCTCGAAAGCGGGTTCCGCATTAATCCTTAATGGGTTGAAACTGCTTGATAATCTTTAGTTGCGGCGGCGCGGCAAATTTTCGTCACAATTCCTCCAAATAAGCTGACTTCATCAACGATATTGAGGGACAAGATTCATGCGTCTCGACCGCATTGGAATGGCTTTCGCCGCGTCGATCCTGGTGGGTAGCTCGGCCGCCCCCGCATTCGCCCAGTCGCCCTATGACGGCCAGTGGCAGGTGACGATTGTCACCAGCAGCGGCAGCTGCGAGCCCACGGCCAGCTCGACCCTGACGGTTGCAGACGGTAAGATTTCTGCGGCCGGCGCCAACGTATCGGGGTCAATTGGGCGCGAAGGCCTGGTCAAGGTCTCAATCAATGGCGCATACGCGAATGGTCAGCTCAGCGGCAATTCCGGCTCTGGAAAATGGAACGGCGCATCGGCAGGGATTCCCTGCAGCGGGCGCTGGCAGGCGTCGCGCCTGTAACGGGCGACACCCACTCAATTCCTCCCAACGGCGGCTCTCGGTAGCCGCCGTTTTGATCTCGACGCTGCTTTCGGCCTCGCCGGGACGCGCCGATCCTGGCGCCTTTACCGGCTTGGCGGGAGCATGGCACGGCAGCGGTACCGTAGCGCTCGAGGACGGGTCGACGGAGCGCATCCGCTGCCGCGCGACCTACGGCGTCACCGGGCCGCGCATGAGTTTGGTCCTCACCTGCGCCAGCGACGCCTACAAGTTCGGCCTGCAGGCCGACGTGCTTGCCGAGGGCTCGACGATCTCTGGCAGCTGGACCGAGACCAGCCGCGGCGTCAGCGGCGTGCTGCAGGGACGCGGCGGCGGGGGCAACTTCCAGCTGGTCGCGACCACCGCCGGCTTCAATGCCAACATCGCGCTAGCCACCCGCGGCAACAAGCAGTCGGTGTCGATCCGCGCCGACAGCCAGTTCCGCGCGGCGAACATCGCGTTGTCGCGGTGACGCTCAGGCGCGCTTGATTTCCGGCCCCGCAGTTCCCGCCGGCGCCGGGGCCAGCTGCGCCGCGGTGCGCTTGATGGTCTTGGCAATCAAGAGCGCCTGCTCGCGGGTCATGGCAAAATCCTGCACGCCCTTTTGCGTGGTCAGCGACAGCACCATGAGGTGGGGCTCGCGCTCCGGCCAGCCCGTGGCAAAGGCGGTCAGGAAGTCGGCTGAGGCGGCACGGTCGGTCATGTGTCAAAGCTGCCCTTGGCTGTTTCGCGGCGGTCGCTTTAGGACGAAACGCCGCCACACTCCACGATTTTCTCGGCCGCGCGGCTGC
This sequence comes from Bradyrhizobium sp. ORS 375, assembly GCF_000239775.1. Lineage (GTDB taxonomy): Bacteria > Pseudomonadota > Alphaproteobacteria > Rhizobiales > Xanthobacteraceae > Bradyrhizobium. The sequence continues at coordinate 103 of NZ_CAFI01000116.1, read as the reverse complement.
TGTTCCGTGCCCGGCGTTGATGCACCGCACCGTTGATTTCATTTGCAATGCCGTGCACGCGAGGTGATACAGCCGCTCCCGCCCGCCTCGCCTCTCCTGTTGA
>NZ_CAFI01000117.1 GCF_000239775.1 Bradyrhizobium sp. ORS 375 | reverse complement strand
CCGGCCCCGGCGCCGCGGCAGGGCGGCGTGCAGCCGGTCTCGGCACATCGTTCGCACCAGCACCAGACCCCGGCCGATTCGCCGATGTCCCGACAGGCGCCGATCCCCGGCATCGCCGCCGTCATCGCGGTGGCCTCCGGCAAGGGCGGCGTCGGCAAGTCGACCACCGCCATCAACCTCGCGCTGGGCTTGCGCGACCTTGGCCTCAAGGTCGGGCTGCTCGACGCCGACATCTACGGCCCCTCGGTGCCGCGCCTGACGGGCCTGCAGGAGAAGCCGCAGCTCACGCCCGAGAAGAAGATGATCCCGCTGTCGCGCTTCGGCCTGTCGATCATGTCGATCGGCTTCCTGGTCGACGAGGACTCCGCGCTGGTCTGGCGCGGCCCGATGGTGATGTCGGCAATCAACCAGATGCTGCGCGACGTGGCCTGGGGCACACTCGATGTTCTCGTCGTCGACATGCCGCCCGGCACCGGCGATGCCCAGCTCACGCTGGCGCAGAACGTGCCGTTGAAGGGCGCGGTGATCGTGTCGACGCCGCAGGACCTGTCGCTGATCGATGCGCGCCGGGGGCTGGCGATGTTCCGCAAGGTCAACGTGCCCGTGCTCGGCATCATCGAGAACATGAGCTACTTCCAGTGCCCGGAATGCGGCACGCGCTCCGACATCTTCGGCCATGGCGGCGCCCGCCACGAGGCCGAGCGGCTCGGCGTGCCGTTCCTCGGCGAGATCCCGCTGCACATGGACATCCGCTCCACGTCGGATGCCGGGAACCCGGTGGTGGAGAGCGAGCCGCACGGCCCGCATGCCACGATCTACCGGACCATTGCCGGCGCGGTCCGCGATCAACTCAAGGATGCCATCGCCGCGGCTTGACGCAGCGCAGCAATATACTTGCGACTATTGGACTGTTTGTCATTCCAACGTCGCGTTTTCGCTTAACCGGTTCCGTGCTAAGCCCGGCGCGGATCGCCTTCGACCGTACGCGGCCAATCGCGTCGGCGGATAATGTTTTTCACGGGAAACGCCCCCAACAAGGAGATGCCTTAATATGAAGCGTCGTGATTTTCTGAAGGTTTCGGCCGCCGGTGCCGCGGCGACGGCTGCGGTGGCCTCGCCGGCGATCGCGCAGTCGATGCCCGAAATCAAGTGGCGGTTGACCTCGAGCTTTCCGAAGTCGCTCGACACGATCTATGGCGGCGCCGAGTACATGGCGAAGCAGGTCGCCGAGATGACGGACAACAAGTTCCAGATCCAGGTCTTCCAGGCCGGTGAGCTGGTGCCCGGCCTGCAGGCGCTGGACGCGACGTCCAAGAACACCGTCGAGATGTGCCACACGGTGTCGTATTATTACGTCGGCAAGGACCCGACCTTCGCGATCTTCGCCTCGGTGCCGTTCGGCCTCAACGCCCGGCAGCAGAACTCCTGGCTGTACCAGGGCGGCGGCAACGAACTCGCCAACGAGTTCTACAAGAAGTCCAACGTCATCGGCTTCCCCTGCGGCAACACCGGCACCCAGATGGGCGGCTGGTTCCGCAAGGAGATCAAGACCGTTGCCGACCTCTCGGGCCTGAAGTTCCGCATCGGCGGCATTGCCGGCCAGGTGCTGCAGAAGCTCGGCGTCGTGCCGCAGCAGCTCGCGGGTGGCGACATCTATCCGTCGCTGGAAAAGGGCACCATCGACGCCGCCGAGTGGGTCGGTCCCTATGACGACGAGAAGCTCGGCTTCCAGAAGGTCGCCAAGTACTACTATTATCCGGGCTTCTGGGAAGGCGGTCCGACCGTGCACGCCTTCGCCAATCTCGACAAGTGGAACGAGCTGCCGAAGCACTATCAGTCGATCCTCGCCAATGCGACGGTCAATGCCAACACTTGGATGGCCGCGCGCTACGACCAGGTGAACCCGGCGGCGCTGAAGCGCCTGGTTGCCGGCGGCACCCAGCTGCGTCCGTTCACCAACGAGGTGCTCGAGGCCTGCCTCAAGGCGACCAACGAGCTGTGGGGCGAGATCTCGGCCAAGAACGCCGACTTCAAGAAGGTCATCGACGCGATGCAGGCCTACCGCTCGGACGAGTACCTGTGGTGGCAGGTCGCCGAGTACACCTATGACAGCTTCATGATCCGCTCGCGCACCCGCGGCTGATCGCAAACTTCAGATCGGCGGATCACATGAGCCCGGCCTCGCAAGAGGCCGGGCTTTTGCGTTGCGTTGCGACAACGTTTCGCAATGGCACTCCGTCGCAGTTTGATCCACACTGGAACACAAGCCTCACAAGAAGGCTGCCCAGGAAACGTGCACACATCACCCGAGGGAGGGAAGAGAATGAAGCGGAGAGACTTCATCAAGGTCACCGGGCTCGGCGCTGCCGGCGCGGCCGCGATCGCGGCGCCGGCCATCGCGCAATCGATGCCGGAGCTGAAATGGCGCATGCCGACCAGCTGGCCGAAATCACTCGACACGCTGTATGGCGGCGCCGAGATCATGGCCAAGGTGGTCGGCGAGGCCACCGACAACAAATTCCAGATTCAGCCGTTCGCGGCCGGCGAGATCGTCCCCGGCCTGCAGGTCCTCGACGCCGTGCAGAACGGCACCGTCGAGATCGGCCACACCGCCTCCTACTATTATTTCGGCAAGGACCCGACCTTCACCTTCGGCTCGTCGGTGCCATTCGGCCCGAACATGCGCATCAACCAGGCCTGGTACATGCTCGGCGGCGGTCGCGAGATCCTCAACGAGTTCTACGCCAAGTACAATGTGGTTTCGCTGCTGGCCGGCAATACCGGCTGCCAGATGGGCGGCTGGTTTCGCAAGGAGCTTACCGGCGTCAACGATCTCAAGGGCCTGAAATTCCGCGTCGGCGGCTTCGCCGGCCGCGTGCTGCAGAAGCTCGGCGCGGTGCCGCAGCAGATCGCCGGCGGCGACATCTACCCGGCGCTGGAAAAGGGCACCATCGATGCGGCCGAGTGGGTCGGCCCTTACGACGACGAGAAGCTTGGCTTCGTCAAGGTCGCGCCGCATTACTACTATCCGGGCTGGTGGGAGGGCGGGCCGATGCTGCTCTCCTTCGTCAACCAGGATAAGTGGAATGCGCTGCCCAAGCACTACCAGAAGATCCTCGAGCACGCCGGCCACTACGCCAACAACTGGATGATGGCGAAGTACGACCAGGGCAATCCGCCGGCGCTGCGCCGGCTGCTTGCCGCCGGCGCCAAGCTGCATGCCTTCTCGCCGGAAATCATGCAGGCTTGCATCAAGGCGGCGCGCGAGCTGCACAACGAGGTGGCGGCCACCAACCCCGACTTCAAGAAGACCTACGAGTCGCTGTCGGCGTTCGCCGGCAACGGCTACTCCTGGTTCCAGGTCGCCGAGATCGGCTACGACGCATTCATGGCGCGCAACCCGCTCGCCTGAGCACGCGTCGCTTCGCTTCTCGCGCAAGCGCAAGACAAAACCCCGGCGCAATGCGCCGGGGTTTTCGTTGTCTGAGCGATGGAGCGCCGCAATCATCACTGCTTCGGCGGATCGGTGTCGAATTTTGGCGGCCCGAAGTCGAGCGGCGGGGCGTCGATCTGCGGGATGTCGATCTTGATCGAGTTCGGATCGACGGTCGATGCGGTGCCCTTGTAGTGCATCACCATCGAGGGGAACAGGATCACCAGCATCACCATGATCAGCTGGATCACGACGAACGGCACCGCGCCCCAGTAGATCTGGCCGGTGGTGACCGGCTCCATCCGCTTGCCGGTGACGCGGTCGAGATAGGATTCCTTCGGCGCCACCGAGCGCAGATAGAACAGCGCGAAGCCGAACGGCGGATGCATGAACGAGGTCTGCATGTTGACGCCGAGGATGACGCCGAACCAGATCAGGTCGATGCCGAGCTTTTCGGCCGCGGGTCCGAGCAGTGGGATGATGATGAAGGCCAGCTCGAAGAAGTCGAGGAAGAAGGCCAGCACGAACACGAAGGCGTTGACGAAGATCAGGAAGCCGATCTGGCCGCCGGGCAGGGAGGTCAAGAGGTGCTCGACCCAGACGTGGCCGTTGACGCCGTAGAAGGTCAGCGAGAACACGCGCGCGCCGACCAGGATGAACACCACGAAGGCCGACAGCTTGGCGGTGGACTCGACCGCCTGGCGGACCAGGTCGAAGCTGAGCCGCCGCTTGATCGCGCCGAGGATGATCGCGCCGGCCGCGCCCATCGCGCCGCCTTCGGTCGGCGTTGCCAGGCCGATGAAGATCGTGCCCAGCACCAGGAAGATCAGGAACAGCGGGGGCACCATCACGAAGGTGGTCTGCTGCGCCATGCGCGACAGGAAGCGGTATCCGGTGATGCGCTCCAGCAGCCAGTTCACGACCGCGACGGCGAAGGCGAACACGATGCCGGAGAACATGCACAGCACGACGAAATCGGCGCCGTGATACGCGGAGCCGCGCATCACATACCAGCCGAACACGCAGGAGGCGAGGAACAGCACGCCCAGCGAGGTCAGGCCGCGGCTGCCGGAATCCTCGCGGAAGCCGATCGCCTCTGCCGGCAGGCCGGGCGCCGCCTTCGGGAAGATCATGCTCACGAGGAAGGCGTAACCGGCGTAGAGCGCGGACAGCACGAGGCCGGGAATGAAGGCGCCCTCGTACATATCGCCAACCGACTTGCCGAGCTGGTCGGCCATGACGATCAGGACCAGCGACGGCGGAATGATCTGCGCCAGGGTGCCGGAGGCGGCAATCACGCCCGAGGCCAGGCGCCGGTCGTAGCCGTAGCGCAGCATGATCGGCAGCGAGATCAGGCCCATCGAGATGACGGAGGCCGCGACGACGCCGGTGGTCGCCGCGAGCAGCGCGCCGACGAAGATGACCGCATAAGCGAGGCCGCCGCGGATGGTGCCGAACAGCTGCCCGATGGTGTCGAGCAGATCCTCGGCCATGCCGGATCGCTCCAGGATCAGGCCCATGAAGGTGAAGAACGGAATCGCCAGCAGCGTGTCGTTGTTCATCACGCCGTAGACGCGTTCAGGTAGCGCCTGCAGGAAGTCCGGACGGAATTCACCGAGCTCGATGCCGACGAGGGCATAGAACAGGCCGACGGCGCCAAGCGAGAATGCTGCCGGATAGCCGAGCAGCAGCATGACGACCAGCGAGCCGAACATGATCGGCGCCATATTGGCGATCAGAAACGCAGTCATTGAAGTATCCCCCAGCCCGCCGCTTACTTCTTCTCGATCGCTTCGACGAGGTGCTCGACCTCGGCCTCGATCCCGTGGGATCTCGCAGCGTGGGGATCAGGAATGAGCCCGCGCATCACGGCGATGCGCTTGATCAGCTCGGAAATGGCCTGGACCAGCAGGAACACGAATCCGATCATGATCAACGACTTTGCCGGCCATTGCGGCAGGCCGCCGGCGTTGCTGGACTGCTCGTTGATCTCGAAGGAGCGCAGGAAGAACGGCACGCTGGTGATGATCATGACGACGCAGAGCGGGATCAGGAACAGCACGTGACCGACGACATCGATGGTGTCGCGCAGCCATTTCGGCAGCATGGCGTTGATGATGTCGATGCGGATGTGCTCGTTGTCGAGCAGGGTCCAGGGCGAGCAGAGCAGGAACACCGCCGCGAACAACACCCATTGCAGCTCCAGCCAGGAGTTCGACGAGGTGTCGAGCGTCTTGCGGATGATGGCGTTGACGGTCGAGATGATGACGGCCAGCAGGATCAGCCAGGCCAGCCGCTTGCCGGTCCAGCTCGTGAACGCATCGATCCCGCGGCTCAATTTCAGCAACGCTTGCAACGCCGATCCTCCCCCAATGTCTTGCGACCGCCCATGTCTCGCGGCTGCCCCATGGCCCGTTCTTGGCTGCGCGGCATGCGGCGCAGCGGCCTATTTGGCCCGGCAGGCTCCCCAAAACCGGGGCACCATTTCAGCGCCCCGTGTTGCCGTCAATTGGAAAAATGGGCGAAAATGAGCGTTGCCGCAACATGTTGCAGTCTTGGCGAGGCTTCGCCGCGGGCTGTCGCAGGCCCCAGTTGCGCGATCGTCCTCCGCGGTAGCAGAGGGACGGTGATGCGCGCGGCCCCGGCTCTCGGGGGGAGACCGAGGGGGGACGCGCGACGCTGACGTCCGGCCACGACCCACCCACGCTTACAGCACCACCACGCCGGAGTGCTTGGCCTTGTTCTCCGGCTCGACGTGGATGGTGATCCAGCTGTGCTCGTCGTCCTCGCGCAGCGCGGCCTCGATGCGGTCGCAGATCGCATGCGCCGCGTTGACCGACATCTCGCCGGGAACGACGAGGTGAAACTCGATGAACGTCATCTTGCCGGCATGGCGGGTGCGGACATCATGGGCCTCCAGCGCACCGTCCGCATGCTGGCTGATGATCTGGCGGATGCGCGCCAGCGTGGTGTCGGAGACCGCTTCGTCCATCAGCCCGCCGGTCGACTCCTTGAGCACCTGCCAGCCCGACCAGAGAATGTTGACCGCGACCAGCAAGGCCAGCGCCGGGTCGAGGATCGGCAGTTGAAGCATGACGGCGAGGACGAGACCGACCACGACGCCGCCCGACGACACGACGTCCGTCAGGAGATGCCGGCCGTCCGCCACCAGCGCCGGCGAGCGCAGCCGCTTGCCCCTGGTGATCAGCAGCCAGCACCAGACGGCATTGATTGCGCTGGCGAGGCCATTGATGGCGAGGCCCTCGGTCGGGGCCGAGAACGGCCGCGGCGCGAACAGATTGCCATAGGCCTCGTGGACGATCAGCAGCGCCGCGACCACGATCATCACGCCCTCGATGACCGCGCTGAAATACTCCACCTTGTGATGGCCGAACGGATGGTTGGCGTCGGCCGGCTTCGCCGCGATGCGCACCGCGAGCAGCGCCACGCCGGCGGTCACGACATTGACGATACTCTCCAGCGCGTCGGAGTACAGCGCCACCGAGCCGGTGATCCAATAGGCGAAGAACTTCAGGCCGAGGACGAGCGTCCCGACCACGAGGCTGCCAGCGGCGAGCTTGAGCGACTGCGAATGCATGAGTCCTTCACCTGGGCCTGCGGAGTACCCAACCCGGCGGTGGAACGCAACGGTCGCTGCTGCGAGCGGGTCTCAGGACGCCGGTCGCCGTTGACGGCGCATCCGGCCCGAACAAGCAGAAAGGCCGTGCCCATGATCATGAGCACGACCTTTCATCTCGCAAACGCGCGAGCGGAGATCCGGACGCTTACTTTTCCTTGATGACCGTGGTCGTGCTGGTGCTGCCGACGGTCCCTTCGTCCTCGCACACCTTGGTCTGCTTGATGCGGTCTTCCGCCTCGACGCGGCTGGTGAACGCCATCGGCCCGATCTGGGTCACGACCTCGCGGTCGGCGGGACGCGTGGTGGTGATGGTGCAGCGATGGCTCGGGCCCTGCACGATATAATACTCGTCAGCCAGTGCCGTGGCGCCGGATCCGATGATCAGTGCGCCAGCAAGAAGAAGGGATGCTTTCATGGTCGTCTCTCCGTCCAGTGATGGGTCCAGTGCTGTCGAATGGAGGACTGAAGCGTGAGCGGATGTCGCTCGGCGCCGCGCGGTCCTCTCCGCGGCTGAGCAACTCGCTGGTGCGGCGGCAGTTCCGGCCTGCCGCAAAAGCTCAGTGTTGATGCGATGCACTGTCTGTCGCGATGGACGCGAGAGCGCGTCAGGGTATGACGACGCGATGTCGCCTCTGCCGTGAAGCGGCTGAAACTGCGAATGTCGCGACGCGAGGTCTGCACCTCGTCATTCCACGCTGTTCATGGGCGGCAGACGATGGCGTCCGTCATCGGCGCATGCCATGGTCCCTTGTGTCACGGCGGAGCCGGAGATCTTGCCGCGTGACAAGGCAGGCGCAGAGAAGCGAAGGGCTTTCATGAGCAGGAGAAGACGCGTTCTGAAGCCGGTCCCCGTCTTCATTCTGGCCGCAACCCTCGGCGGATGCCTGGCGAGCGCGGAGAGCATCAGTGGGCATTCGGGTGATGCGCCTGTCTCGGGGCCGCGGGTCGGGGGCTCCGCTCGGCCGGCGACCTATGATCCGGAGGTGTGGTACGAAAGTGATTTTTGGGGTCGCGAATGGCCCGACGGCTTCACCATCGACAAAGACATGACACTCGCCATCCGAACCAAGCCGGAGATCGGAGCGCCGAAGTCGGCTTCTTGTGCGCTCCGGGCCGGCGCGGCCTATCATCCTTGGAACACGAAGCGGGTGAAAGCGGACCGGCTGAGCTTCGTGACGTTCACGCGGATCAGGACGTATGAGCTCACGCGAGATCTCTCGACCGAGCTGTCGAAGTCGCCGAGTAATGAGTCGGTCAAGGTCAAGTTCAAGGCGGGGGACCGGTGGTCTGCGGTAGGGCCGGGAGCAGAGGGATTTTTCCTGATGCGCGTCGGTACGGATGTCTATCAAGCGTATCAGGACATGTTCGATGCGTCGGCGGAGATCGGCGGAAGGCCAGCCAAGGACACCAGCCCTGAGGATGACGAACACGAGTGGCTCCAGCTCCGCTGCGCCAACGGGGCGGCAGGCTGGATCTTCTACAACGAGATCAAGGACGCGCCGGGACTGTCTCTGCCGGACCAATGTGGAGAGGGCTGCGCCGAGGACCGCAAGCCGGCGCGGCGGCGGTCGCCGCCGTCCGCTTCAACGCGCTAGGTCGGGGCGCGCCGCCGGTCCCGCTTTGCCGGAGACGGCGAACGTCTCGATCAGGTGCGGTGTCAGCGGTGCCGCCGGGACGAAGCGCGGCTGCTGCGGCTGGCCTTCCCGGTATTTCGGGTTCTCCTGCCATTCGTGGCGCTGTGGCACCTTGTCGAGACCGATGGCGTGGACCTGGACGTCGTCGCCTTCGATGCGCAGCCGGAGGAAGTTGTTGTAGTGGCCGATGCGCAACGCGCTGAAGGCGTCGTTGCGGTTCATGCGCAGCCAGCGGCAGGTGATGAGCATGTTGAGGCCGAAATAGCTGCTGCCGAGCACGCAGCCGACCAGGCCCATTTCGAGAACGAGACGCCCGAGCCATGTCCAGACGCTGTACCAGGGATGGCCGGCGGGGAAGGGATCGCCGTTCATCTGGCTGAAGACGATGGCGGCGCCGAGCGCCGTGCAGATGTGGGCGGCCGCGTGGAGCACGCTCGTGCCGATGACGACCAGCGCCTTCTTGAACTGGATCGGCACGTTTTCCCGGTCGATGTCGTCGAACTCCGTCCTGATGTGACGGCGCTTCCATTTGTTGAAGATGTCGGTGAGCGAGACGTGCTCCTGCCGCGTGGTGTAGCCGATGATGCCGGCCGCGAACGCCAGCGCCACGAGGATGCGGATGTCGGGCTCGTCGCGCAGCCCGATCAGGACGCCGACGACGAAATACACCAGGCCCATGAAGATCGAGAAATCCCAGTTCGTCAGCGCGAACCACAGATTGCGCCAGACCAGGCCGCGGCTCGTCTGCATCGACGGGTAGGCCGCCGGCTTGTTGCCTTCATCCGTGTCGGCAAGCGTCAGCGGCAGCTTGGTGCCGGTCCAGCGCACGCTGACGTTCTTCTCCAGCTGATGGGTCGGGTGCAGGAAGGCGCCGCCGCCGCCCGAGGTGACGAACTGCGTGCCGTCTTCGGCGTGGTAGCGGCTGTAGTGATGCGTGTCGCCGGACAGCAGCAGCGGGATCGTCAGCGCCTTGTCGGCCTTCTTGGCGATGCCGAGGACGTAGTCGACGATCTCCCACGATCTCATATTGGTGTCGGTGTAGAGCCAGCCCGGCTCCGCCGTGCAGAGGATGATCTTCGACCCCGGCTTGAGCTGGTCCGACTGGGCGATGAGCTTGAAATAGTCGGCCTGCGGCTGGTCCATGTTGTCGGCGAGCTGGATGTCCATGCCCCACAACCACCAGCTCTCGGTCAGCTGGAGCGCGAAATAGCTGCGCTTCTGCTGCGTCCGCCAGGAGCCGAAATGGGTCGGCGTCGGCCGGGTGAAATAGGCCAGGAACTGCACCAGCCCGTCATACCAATCATGGTTGCCGGGGATCGCGAACATGGGAACGCCGTCGTCGTCGGTCTTGTCGTGGTCGGGCGAGGCCCATTGGTACGGCTTGCGCAGCTGATTGCGGTAGGTCTGGGCATTGGCCAGCGGATAGACCTCGTCGCCACCCATGATCAGCATCTGGCCGCGCGGCAGTTCTTTGCCGCCGAGCTTCAGCGCCTCGCTGCCGAGCAGGCAGGCCACCGCATAGGTGCTGTCGAAGCCGTCGCCGAGGTCGGCGACGAAGTCGATCCAGACCGGGCCCTTCGTCGACGGGCTGAGGCTCCGCGCGAACGCCGTCGCGCGCGCCATGTGCTCCTCGGGCGGCACCGTATCGAGCGCGGCGACCATCAGGCGCCGGTCGGCATATTGGCCGAACATCGCAGAGGTGACGACGTTGTTGAGCAGCTTGATCAGCAGCAGCGGATTGAACCAGCGCGTCATCCGCGGATAGGTCTTGGTGTCCTTCAAAAGATCGACGGTCATGCCAATGAGCCCTGTGGAGAAGGCGAGTCGAAAAGAGCTGAAATGAAACGTCGCGAGCTTAACAGGCGTCGATGAGAACTCAACTGCGACGTGTGCCAGCGCGATCGTGGCACTGCGTCTCGCGCGGCATCACGCCGGCCGCGTCGCGATCCAGATCACGTGACGGGCGCCGCCGCCGCCGCGGCCGGTGGCGCGGATCTTGATCTCCTCGGCGGTGAAGCCGGCCTTGCGCAGGCGCGGCGCGAAGCGATCGTCCGGATGCGACGACCACACCGCCAGCACGCCGCCGGGCCGCAACGCGGTGAAGGCTGCGCGCAGCCCTGCGGGATCATACAGCGCGTCGTTGGACTCCCGCGTCAGGCCTTGCGGTCCGTTGTCGACGTCGAGCAGGATCGCATCATAGCTGCCGCGCGCCGTCGAGATCAGCTTCACGACGTCGCCCTCGCGGATGTCGACGCGGGGATCGGCGAGGCTGTCGCCGGACAGTTCGGCCATCGGTCCGCGCGCCCAGGCGATCACCGCCGGCACCAGCTCGGCGACGGTGACACGTGCCTGCGGTCCCAGCACCTTCAGCGCCGCACGCAACGTGAAGCCCATGCCGAGGCCGCCGATGAGCATATGCGGGGCAGGGCGGTCCTTGATACGCGCGCAGCTCAACGTCGCCAGTGCTTCCTCCGAGCCGTAGAGCCGGCTGCTCATCAGCTCGTTCGAGCCGAGCTTGATCGTGAAGTCGCGGCCGCGCTGCATCAGCCGCAACGGCTCGCCGCCGCCGGGCACGTCTGCGGTGTCGATCAGCTTCCAGGGGAGCACGAGGGATCAGCCGCCGGTCACGCTCATGTGCCGGCTGACGCTCGGCCGGTTGTGGCGCCGGTCGATGATGAAGTCGTGGCCCTTCGGCTTCAGGCCGATGGCGCGGTCGATCGCATCGCTGAGCTGCTCGTCGCTGGCCGAGGCGCGCAACGGCTTGCGCAGGTCGGACGCGTCCTCGTGGCCGAGGCAGGTGTGCAGGGTGCCGGTGCAGGTGACGCGCACGCGGTTGCAGCTCTCGCAGAAATTATGCGTCATCGGCGTGATGAAGCCGATCGTGCCGCCGGTCTCGGCGACGCGGACGTAGCGCGCGGGACCACCGGTGGTCTCGTCGAGATCGGTCATCGTGTACTTCTGCGCCAAGCGGCTGCGCAGCAGCGACAACGGCAGATACTGGTCGATGCGGCCTTCGCCGATCTCGCCCATCGGCATCACCTCGATGAGCGTCAGCGCCATGCCCTTGCCGTGCGCCCAGTCGATCAGCGAGGGGATCTCCTCCTCGTTCATGTTCTTGAGCGCAACCGCGTTGATCTTCACCGCGATGCCGGCGGCCTGCGCGGCCTCGATGCCGGCAAGGACGCGGTCGAGATCGCCCCAGCGGGTGATGGTGCGGAACTTGTCCGGATCGAGCGTGTCGAGCGAGACGTTGATGCGGCGGACGCCGCAATCGGCGAGCTCAGACGCGTATTTGGCGAGCTGCGTCGCGTTGGTCGTCATCGTCAGCTCGTTGAGCGCGCCGCTCTTCAAGTGCCGCGACAGCGAGCGCACCAGGCCCATGACGTTGCGCCGGACCAGCGGCTCGCCGCCGGTCAGCCGGAGCTTCTTCACGCCCTTGTGGATGAAGGCGGAGCAGAGCCGGTCGAGCTCCTCCAGCGTCAGCAGGTCGGCCTTCGGCAGGAACGTCATGTCCTCGGACATGCAGTAGAAGCAGCGCAGGTCGCAGCGGTCGGTCACGGAGACGCGCAGATAGCTGATGCGACGGCCGAACGGGTCGGTCATCGGGCGCGTCAGGGCGGTTTCACTCAACGTCTCAGCGGTCATGGATGGCCTTGGAAAGTAGCAGCGCAGCGTGGCGGCGATGCCACGCGGCGACCGCGCGAGACACGCGGCCGGAGGTCTATACGGGCAATCTAATCATGATCCGCGCGGCTCACAATCGCGCAGCTCGTTGCTGCGCTGCACGCAGCTCGCGGCGCTTACTGGCGTGCGGCGCCTGGAACCGGGGCGGGAAATGCCGCCGACCCGGTGGTCGCAGGCGCGGCGGCCGGCGCCGGGGCGGCGGCGGATTTCTGCGGCTTCGGCTTCTTCGGTCGCATGTGCTTGACGGCCTTCGGCGCAGGTGCGCCCGGCGCCGGCTGCAGCTCGGCCACGACCGGGCTCGGATCCATCACCACCGGCGGCGAGGTGTTGAAGTCGCCGGTGTTGCGGATCACCTGCACCGGGATCGTCGCCGGCAGATATCTGTCCATCGTGAAGGTGACGCTGAAGCCGGAATCGGGCGCCGGAACCGAGACGGTGCAGGGGGTCCGGCAGCCCGGTCCGAGCGAGGTCTTGGCCTCAGCGCCTGGCGGCACCGATTCGAGCTGCACCGGAACTTCCGGCGCCGCCATCTTGAAGCTGTCCATGGAGAAGGACGAGCAGCCGGCCACGCCAGCTCCCGCAACCGCAATTGCGATGACACGCCGCATCATGATGTCCGCCCCACACGCCCTGCGGCCATCCGCCGCAATCCCTGTGTGACCATAGGAGTGTCAGAACAGCGGCGCAACAGCGGTCAACCCTATTCTCAACAGAACCTTGGCGTTCCCCAACCTGTTGCTTTTTGTTGCTGCCACAGACAGTTAAGGCGTGATTCTGCACTCGGATCGAAGCCGTTTCGGTGCAAGGCCGGTTGCAGGACGGCGCAAACTCTCTGTCAGGGAGAGATCGGCCCGGCAGCCGCGTTCCTCACCCTCACAGTCCCCTCATCCGATTTTCAGCGACGGCGCCAGCGTCGCCACCGCGGCCGGCAGCTCCCGCATGTGGTCGATCAGGTGGTCCGGATTGAGCTCCGCGATCGGCACGTCCGTATAGCCGAAGGTGCAGCCGATCACCGGCACGCCGGCGCGGCGCGCGGCGCCGACATCGGTCCCGGCATCGCCGACCATGATCGCGGCGCCGACCTCGCCGCCGGCCTGCGCAATGGTCTGGCGCAGGATCGCCGGGTCGGGCTTGGCGACGCCGAACGTGTCGGCGCCGCAGATCGCGGCGAAGCGGGAGGTGAGGCCGAGCTGGTCCAGCAGCCGCTTCGACAGCCATTCGAGCTTGTTGGTGCATACCGCGAACTGGCAGCCGCGGCCGGCGAGTTCGTCGAGCGCGGCCTCCAGCCCCTCGAAGGGCCGGGATTCGATGGCGATGTTCTCGGCATAGAAGCCGATAAAGTCGGCCGTGAGCTGTTCCATCTCGGCGGGGCTGGCAAAGCGGCCCTCCGCCTCCAACCCGCGCTCGAGCAGCTTGCGCGCGCCATGCCCGATCATCTTGCGCGCCGAGGCCAGCGGCAGCGGCCGCAGGCCTTCGCGCTGCAAGATGTGATTCAGCGCGTTGATGAGATCCGGCGCGGTGTCGACCAGGGTGCCGTCGAGATCGAAAACGATGGTGCTCGCGATGCGCATCGGTATCCGCTACCGGCCGGCCCGGGCCCTTGCAAGAGGCTGGTTCAAGCTTTTTGTCCGATTTCGTGACGGGGAGGAGCTAGGCCCCGCGGCAAAACATCGCTAGATATGCGCCGGTTTTCGGCCCCCGCTTCGGAGGGGCCTCGGCTGGGGTCGGGTTGTTGGTCGACATGGATGCATTGAAGCGGCAGGCGGCGGCGCGGGCGCTGGAGGAGGTCGAGAGCGGCATGCGGCTCGGCCTCGGCACCGGCTCGACCGCCAAGCATTTCGTCGATCTGCTCGGCGAAAAGGTGCGCGCCGGCCTCAAGGTGGTGGGCGTTCCGACCTCCGAGGCGACGCGGGCGCAGGCGGAAGCCTGCGGCGTTCCGCTCACCACGCTCGACGAGATCGACCGCCTCGACATCACCATTGACGGCGCCGACGAGATCAATCCGGCGCTCGACCTGATCAAGGGCGGCGGCGGCGCGCTGCTGCGTGAGAAGATCGTCGCCAGCGCCTCGGCTCGCATGATCGTGATCGCCGACGACAGCAAATGGGTCGCGCGGCTCGGCCGCTTCCCGCTGCCGATCGAGGTGATCCCGTTCGGGCTCGCGGCAACGCAGCGCGAGATCGCGGACGCCTTCGCCAAGGCCGGCGTGGCCGGGCCAATGAGCTTGCGCAAGTCCGCAGATGGCCACGTTTTCGTCACCGATGGCGGCCACTGGATTGTCGACGTCCGCCTGGGGGAGATCGAGGATCCCCCGCGTCTGGCCGGACTTTTGAGCGCAATTCCGGGCGTGGTGGAGCACGGGCTGTTCATCGGCCTCGGCAGCACGGCGATCCTGGCAGGCGCACAGGGAATTCGCGTTATCCAGCGGCCTTGAGCGCGGGTAGGAACCTGCGTTTTGGGCTGTCATCTCACAGGAGACTTGGAATGAAGAGCGTGTTCAGAATTCTCCCGGCCGCCGGCCTCGTGCTGGCTGTGGCCGCGGCGAGCCCCGCTGCGCAGGCGCAGGGCCAGCCGCCGGCGCTG
>NZ_CAFI01000118.1 GCF_000239775.1 Bradyrhizobium sp. ORS 375 | reverse complement strand
TTTTCACGCTTATACGCGCTCTCCCCGGGGACCGGCTTGGTTGACCCCGTCGGCCGCGGAGCTCGTCAGACCTCCGCACACCTTGGCCTCAGCACCGGGAGGCCAGGACCACGCGACTTCGCGTACGTCAGTGCATCGCTCGTCCGCACATCACGCGCGCCGATGCCCTCACGTCCACCGCATTGCCGGCCCAACGTGTCGTGACGACGCGTACGCCCCTCATCCGGACCGGAACGCGGAGGTTATAGGCATGATTTGCTGATTTTCGGAAGTCATATATTTTTCGCGGGGGGCTCTTGAAATCGGCTTGGTGGTTGGCAGCGCTGGTGAAATCAGCGTTTTGGCGCACGGCCCTCCCACTTGCTCAGCCGTCATTCCGGGGCAGCCGCGCAGCGGCTGAGCCCGGAAGCCATACTCACGAACGGCCGACGCCGCGCGAGGCGAGGGCCACGCTCAGCCCACTCCCTCTCGGACGGTTGTGGTTATGGATTCCGGGCTCGCGCTGCGCGTGCCCCGGAATGACGATGGGGAGGCAGCGTGCGTTCCTCAGACTGAGCGTGATATGGCTGCGATACGATCGTGGATGCCGCGTGTCGGGCGCTTGATCTCGCGAGCAGGTTGGAGCCCGAATGGCGCGTTCGCGCGTTGACGGCTATTGAACGGGCTATCCCGGGCTCGCGATGTGCGAAAGCTCTGGGTGCGTCGAGATATCGCGGCCAGACTGGAAAGTTGAATGCGCAGCTTCGAAGACCGAGTTCTCCTGTTCCTGCTGTTCGTGATCACGCTGTCGCTCGGCTGGATCCTGCTGCCGTTCTATGGCGCCGTGCTATGGGGCGTCGTCGGCGCGATCGTGTTCGCGCCGCTGCATCGCCGGGTGTCACAGTCGATGCACGGCCGGGATGGGCTGGCGGCGGCCATCGTCGTGCTGCTCGTCATCCTGATCGTCATCATTCCATTGTCGCTGATCGGTACGGCGTTGGCGCAGCAGGCGGCCGGTGTCTATGGACAAGTGCAGGGCGGTCAGCTCGATGTCACCCAGTATTTCCAGAAGATGTTGGATGCGCTGCCCACCTGGATCGTCGATCTGCTGAATCGGTTCGGGCTCGGCAGCTTCGCGGGTCTCAAGGACAGGCTGTCGGCGCTGCTGCTGCGAGGCAGCCAGGTCATTGCGGGCCAGGCGCTGAACATCGGGCAGGGCACCTTCGAGTTCTTTGTCAGCCTGTTCCTGATGCTGTATCTGCTGTTCTTTCTGCTGCGCGATGAGGAGCGCCTGTCGAGGCACATTGCTGACGCGATCCCGCTCCGCGACGAGCAGCGCGACGCACTGCTTGCCAAGTTCATCATCGTCATTCGCGCCACGGTGAAGGGCAATCTGGTCGTCGCTTTGGCGCAGGGCGCGCTGGGCGGCCTGATCTTCTGGTTCCTCGACATCACCGCGCCGCTGCTGTGGGCGGTGGTAATGGCGTTCATGTCGCTGCTCCCGGCGGTGGGCGCGGGCATCGTGTGGTTTCCGGTCGCGCTGTATCTCTTGGCCACCGGCTCGATCTGGCAGGGTGTGATCCTGATCGCCTATGGCGCGCTGGTGATCGGCCTCGTCGACAATCTGCTGCGTCCGGTCCTGGTCGGGCAGGACACCAAGATGCCGGACTATGTCGTGCTGCTCTCCACGTTGGGCGGCATCGAGGTGTTCGGGTTGAATGGCTTCATCATTGGCCCGGTGGTCGCGGCGATGTTCATCGCGATCTGGGACATGTTCACGGCCGTGCGGTCTGAGAATCGAGCGGTCGCTGACGTGACGCGTAGGGCGGATTAGCGCAGCGTAATCCGTCCTGAGGTCGAGGAGAGTCTTGCGGCGGGTTACGCTGCGCTAACCCGCCCTACGAGCGTTGAACTCGCGGCGTGTAGCCCGGGCGAGCGAAGCGACCCCGGGCTATCCGGCACAGCGCGTGAGAACCCGCATGTCGCTGCGCTCAGGCGGGCCACGGCAAAGCATGCGCGGCAAAAACTCGGTGTCATGCCCGCGTAGGCGGGCGGGCATCCAGTACGCCACGGCGTATCGGTATGATCACGACCGTCCCGGCGTACTGGATCGTCCGCTTCGCGGACGATGACGGCGGAGAGTGGCGCAGGCTGCCTGCCCAAACCGTCATTGCGATCGGAGCGAAGCAATCCAGAGTCCCGCCCACCAAACTGGATTGCTTCGTCGCTTCGCTCCTCGCAATGACGGGGATTGAGGCCGCGCTCGCGTCTCAAAACCCGTATAGCCGCGCGGGGTTGTCGACGAGGATCTTCTTCCTTATCGCAGCGTCCGGTGCCCACACCGGGAGCTGATTCATCAGGCGGCCGTCGTCGATCGCGTAGAATGGCCTGACATCCGTCACCTTCAATTCCGGATGCGGCGAGGAGTCCGGGTGCGGCCAGTCGGTGCCCCAGACGATGCGGTCGGGGTTGGCTGCTATCAGCGCTTTTGCGAATGGGATGACATCCGTGTAGTCCGGGCCGCGGGTCGAGGCGCGGTAGGCGCCGGAGATCTTGACATAGGCCTTGCCGCTGCGGACGAGCTCGACGAGGTCGGAGAAGCCGGGCTGCTCGAGGCCGAGCTCGGCCTGCGCGCCGCCGAAATGGTCGAACACCGCTGTGACCGGCGATTGCATCACCAGGTCCTTGATTGCCGCGATCATTGTCGGCGTCGTGTAAAGCTGAACGTGCCAGCCGCGTGCCTTCATGCGCTCGACGGGGGCCTGGAAGCGGGCGCGGCCGACATTGGGATCGTTGATGCCGCCGGTCGCGAGATTGAGGCGGATGCCGCGGAAGCCGTCGGCGTTCATGGTTTCGAGCTGCGCCTCGGTGGTCTTGTCGTCGATGACGGCGACGCCGCGGGCGTCGTTGCCGCGCGCCTTCATGCCGTAGAGCGTCGCGGAATTGTCGGTGCCGTAGACGCTCGGCGTCACGATCACCACGCGCCTGATGTGCAGCGCCTTGTGCAGGGCGGCCATCTCTTCGGGTGAGGCCGGTTCCGGCGTGTAGACGCGGTTGGCGGCGAACGGGAATTTCTCGGGATCGCCGTGGATGTGGGTGTGGCAGTCGCAGGCGTCGGCCGGCACGTCGAAATCGACTGGCGTGGCGGGCTGTGAGGGTTTGGCGCGCGCTGTGGTGGTCATCGTCACTCCGGCGGCGAGCGAGGCCAGCAGCAGGCTGCGGCGGTTCAACATGGTGGGTCTCCCCGGATGCCGCGCGTGCGTTGAGCGTGACGCGCGTGGTGTCGTGGGATCAGCGTGAACCGGTGCGGCGCAGGGGGCAAGAGCGAACAGCGCGGCAAAAAACTCGGTGTCATCCCGGCGAACGCCGGGATCCATAACCACAGCAATCCGTGTAGCGGCACACGCGTGGCTCCGATCTCGTGTCACCACATCGTCCTGTGGCTATGGGTCCCGGGTCGGCGCCTCCACGGCGCGTGCGCGCCGTTCCGGCTTGCCCGGGACGACATCGAGGATGAGGCGACATGCTCCCATCTCACTCTGCTCGAGGAAAGCGAAGCTCACCTCGGCTCGGCTAGCTTGCACCCGACGGCGCGCTACTGCCCCGACGGCGTGCGCAGGCCGTGCCAGGCGTCGCGGACCTGGTGGTAGTGGACCTCGGGCAGATAGTCCGGCGTATTCAGGTTGAGGTTCTTGACGTCGAGCCGGCCGATGGCGCTGAGCAGCGTGTAGGAGGCGATGACGCGGTCGCGCTGGGCGCCGATCAGGCGAGCCTTGGCCTGGATCAGGTCGGACTGCGAGTTCAATACGTCGACGGTGGTGCGCTGTCCGCCCTGCGCCTCGCGCGAGACGCCCTGCAGCGCCACGGTGGCGGCCTTCACCTCGGCCTCGGAGGCGCTGACGGCAACCTTGGCGCCTTCGTTGGCGACCCAGGCGCTGATCACGGCGGTGCGGGTCTGGTTGCGGACCTGGTCGAGCACCAGCCGGCTCTGCGCCGCGAGCTCCTTGGACTGGCGGGTCTGCGACGCCGCGGTGCCGCCGTCATAGATCGGCGCGGTGACGCTGCCGACGATCGAGGCCTGGTCCGTGCCGAAGGTGCCGAGCGTCTGGTCCGAATCGCGGCTGCGGCTGACGCTGCCCTGCAAGGTCACGCTCGGCAGCAGCGCGCCCTCGGCGATGTGGATCGAGGTCGATGCCGCGTCGACGTCGAAGCTCGCGGCGGCGACCGCCGGATTTTCCTTGTTGGCGAGCGCGACCGCATCCTCGCGCGAGCGCGGCAGCAGGCGATCGATCGGATCGGCAGCGCGGAGCTGGCCCGGCGTCATGCCGATCACCTGCGCATAGGTCGCCTGGCTGATGGCGAGGTTGACCTCGGCGGCGTTGAGGTCGGATTGGCCGCGCGCCAGCCGGGCCTCGGCCTGCGACGCATCGGTCGGGGTCACGTCGCCGGCGTTGAGACGGCGCTGCGTCACCGTCAGCGTCTCGCGCAGGAAGGCGACGTTCGACTTCTGCGCTTCGACGAGCGATTGGTTGGCGAGCACGTTGGTGTAGGCGGTGACGGCGTCGAGCAGGACGCCCTGGCCGACATTGCGCAGCGCCTCGCGGCCCGACTGCACCTGCAGCTCGGCCATGCGCACGCTGTTGGCGGTGCGGAAGCCGTTGAACAGCGTCTGCGTCACCGTCACGCCGATGGTCCAGGGCTTCAAGGTCGCCGTCTGGATGGTGTTGCCGGGCAGCAGATTGCGCACGGCCTGCAGGCCGCTGCTGAGGCTCGCGACCAGCTGGGGACGGTAGCCGGCCAGCGCCTGCGGCACGTTCTCATCGGTGGCGCGCTGGCGCGCGCGCTCGGCATTGAGGGCAGGGTTGGTCTGATAGGCTTTCGCGAGCGCGGCCGCGAGATCCTCGGCGCGCGCCGGCGAGCAGACGGCGACGAGGCCGGCCGCGAGAATCAGCCCGAGGACGCGCCGCCATGCGCGCACCCTGCCGACGCCAAATTGCTTGGCCCGCCCCACCATCCGACTCCGCCGCGTCCCACTGACTTAACCATTCGTTTACCTGTTTAAGTCGGCGAGCGGCCACACACAAACCGTCGATGTGAAATCCGGCAGGCTTTTCCATGGTTTGTTGTGGCGGTCGCGCCACAGACGGTGATGTCGCGGAGCCGGTGAGGCGGTCGCGCGGTAGGCGGGTGCGTGAACGGGCGATGGTGGAGTGCGGTGGTGCGAATCGGGTCCTGATTTGCGAGCCAGTTGCGGCTTCTTCACTGCATCTCGCCCCGCTTGCGGGGAGAGGCCGGATCGCCTCGTCAGATGCGATCCGGGTGAGAGGGACTCTCCGCAAGGCCGGTGCGTGTGGCTGCCCCTCACACCGAACCTCTCCCCGCTAATGACAGGGAGAAGGGGCGCACTGCTCGCGGGGCTGCGCTCGATCGGTTTCAGGGAAAATCACTTGGGCTACGCGTAGCCTCGCTCACCTGTTCTTGTTCACCGGCTTGCGCTTCTCGATGAAGGCGGCCATGCCCTCGGCGCGGTCCTCGAGCGCGAAGGTGGCGTGGAAGAGGTTGCGCTCGACGTTCATGCCTTCGGACAGCGGGGTCTCGAAGGCGCGGTTGACGGCCTCCTTGGCCATGGCGGCGGCGGGGCGCGACATCGCGGCGATCTTATCGGCGGCCGCCATCGTCTCCTCCATCAGTTTGTCGGCGGGCACGATGCGGCTGACGAGACCGGAGCGCTCGGCCTCGGCGGCGTCCATCATGCGGCCGGTGAGGCAGAGGTCCATCGCCTTGGCCTTGCCGATCGCGCGCGTCAGGCGCTGCGTGCCGCCGATGCCGGGGATGGTGCCGAGCGTGATCTCGGGCTGGCCGAACTTGGCGGTGTCGGAGCAGATGATGAAGTCGCACATCATCGCGAGCTCGCAGCCGCCGCCGAGCGCGTAGCCGGAGACCGCGGCGATGGTCGGCTTGCGGCAGCGCGCCACGCGGTCGCCGCCGATCGCGGTGAAGTCGCTCGAGAACATGTCGATGAAGCTCTTCGGCTGCATCTCCTTGATGTCGGCGCCGGCGGCGAACGCCTTCTCGCTCCCGGTGATGACGATGCAGCCGATGGCGTCGTCGGCCTCGAGGTCGTCGACGGCCGCGGCGATCTCGCGGAAGACGCCGAACGACAACGCATTGAGCATCTTCGGCCGGTTCAAGGTGATGACGCCGACCGCGCCTTTGCCCTCGACGATGATGTGCTCGTAAACGCTCATGTTTCCACCCCGCAAATCAAACAGCGGGCAATGTGCCCGCTGAACGAATGCGCATCAAGTAGGGGAGGCGGAGCGTCAGATCATGAACATCCGCGCCGCCGAGCCCAGGGTGAGCAGGGTGCCGCAGGCGATGAAGATCTTGCCGATGATCGAGGCCTTGTCCCAGCCGGAGCCGTCATCACTGCTGACAGTGACCATGTTCACCGTGGTCGGCTCGGCTGCGACTGATTCGGCCTCGGCGGCCTGAGACGCCGGCGCGGCTTGCGCCTCGGTCGTCATCGGCGCAGGAAAAGCGTCCTGCTTGGCGGCCTGCGCGCCGTCCGATCCGACCGGCAGGAACGGGCTGAAGGTCTGTGAATCAGCGGCGCGTCCCGATCCCGTGCCGGCGAGGCAGAGGACGAACGCGGCGGCTATGATGAATGCGGTACGTCCACTGGCTTGGATCGTCATTCAGGTCTTCTCCCCACCCTGCCAGCCCCGTGACAGAGTGAGACCCCGACAGGTGTCGAGATCGGGGCAGAAAATGGGTATCTTCCTGCCGCTCACGGCAAAAGGGAGGCGGCGCCCCATTTAGGCGACGGCCTTGGTCCTTTCACGCGGAAGTCCGATCCTCCAAAGATCGATTCGATGCTAAGAGCGGTTCCAGACTTGCGTGCGCGCGTGCTCTCTGTGTGGCGCAACTCGGCTGGTTCCGAGGCTGAGCTGCTTATCACGAATTTGTGATGAGTGCCGTCGCGGGTAACAATCGGAAGGTCCTGACGAACCTATGGGGGTGGGAGCGTAGGTGCGCGAGCGTGACGACGAGTGGACGGGCTGGATGCGCCAGGCCGTCGCCGGAGACGACGAGGCCTATCATCGTCTGCTGAAGGCGATCACGCCGGTGCTGCGTGCAGCGTCGCGGCGCGGGCTCGCGCGCGCCGGTCAGCCCCCCGATCAGGCCGAGGATATCGTGCAGGAAATTCTGTTGGCGGTTCATCTCAAGCGGCACACCTGGGACGTCAACGCGCCGTTCGCGCCCTGGCTGTTCGCGATCGCCCGCAACAAGCTGATCGACATGCTGCGCCGGCGCGGCCGGCGGGTGTTCGTCGACATCGATGATTTCGCCGAGACGCTGGCGGACGAGCCGCCGGCGCCGAGTGTTTCCGCCAGCGAGGTCGAGACGCAGCTCAAGACCTTGCCGCAGCGCCAGCGGGACGTGCTGCAGGCGATCGCGGTGGAGGCGTCCTCGATCAAGCAGACGGCGCAGAAATTTTCGATGAGCGAAGGCGCGGTGCGGGTGGCGCTGCACCGGGCGCTCGCGAGCCTCACGGCCAAGCTACGGGACACGTGATCATGGACACCGATCAGCTCATCCGCACCCTCGCCGCCGACAATGCGCAGCGCGCGCAGCCGGTCGGCATCATCATGGCGCTGGCGCTGATGGCGGCGACGCCGGTGTCGACGGCGATGCTGCTGATCGGCCTGGGCATCCGGCCCGACATCTGGCTCGCCGTGCGCAATCCCTTCTTTGACCTGAAGTTCATCGTGACCTCGGCGCTGGCGATCCCGGCGCTGATCATCAGCCTGCATCTGTCGCGCCCCGAAGCCACGCTGCATGGCTGGAGCTGGCTCCTGATCGCGCCGGTCATCGTCCTCATCGGAGGCATCGCGACGGAGATGATGCTGCCGCAGCGGGTGCCGATGATGGAGCGGATGGTGGGGCACAATTCCATGCTGTGCGTGAGCGCGATCCCGGTGCTGTCGCTGCCGGTGCTCGCCGCCGCGCTGTTCGGCCTGCGGCATGGCGCGCCGTCGCGCCCGGCGGTTGCCGGCGCCGTCGCCGGGCTGGTATCGGCCGGTATCGCGGCGACGCTCTACGCCGCGCATTGCAACGACGATTCGCCGCTGTTCGTCGCCACCTGGTACACCATCGCGGCGCTCATCGTCGCCGGTCTCGGAGCGGCCATCGGCGCGCGGGTGCTGCGCTACTGAGATCGCGGTTCGCTCACGCCTGCGCCGGCACGGCCGCGTCCTGCACGCGGTGGAAGCGCAGCACCTGCTGCGCCGTGGAGCGCCGCAGCCGCTCATAGGTGAGCCTGCCGGCAGCGAGGTCGGACGGCGCCGCGCCCGTCAGCTCATCGCGCATCAGGATCATCGCTTCGACCACCGGCCATGACAGGCCGGCGACCTTGGCGAGGATCATCACGCCTTCGGCGCGACTTTCGATCATGACGCTCTCGGCCACGGCGATCGGCACGTTGGCCATCGCGGCGACGGCGGCATTGGCCTCGTCGAATTTACGCTGCTCCATGAACTGGGCGACCAGCTGCTCGTCGAGCCGGCCATCGGCATGCAGCGAGCGCACCAGCGCGTGCGCGATCTCGGTCTGGCTGGTCAGCGCCACGGCGTTCGACCGCGCGCGGCGTCCCGCCGTCCGCACCGCCGAGGACACCTCCTGCGCGAGCTTCGGATTGTCCGCTTCCAGCCGCGCGCGCACCGTGGCCGAGGCTCTGGACACCAGCTTCAGATAGACGTGACGCGGCAGGTTGGGCCGCATGGCGAGGCAGGCTGCAAGATTCTCGTCGAGCGCCGCGCGATCGACCAGGGTGTCGACGCTGCGCTCCGACAATTCGGCGCCGGGATTGCTGACGGTGCTCTGGACGACCGCGTCATTGCCGCGCCGGAGCAGAATGTCGGTGACGGCCCGGCTCAGCACGCGGCGGATCGAGATCGCGAGCAGATGCGCCTGGCTCTTGGTCTGCGCGGTGCGGATCAGCACGGCGTCGTCGAGCCGCTCGGATTTCGACAGCACGGGACCGGCGACCTCGATGGCGTCGTCATCGGCGAGCCGACGCAAGGTGCGCGGCGGCGCCGTATCGATCGACGCCAGCCGGCTCGCGAGCAAGGCGCGCGCCGAGACCTCGATATGGTCGATCAGGCATTCGAAGACGTCGTCGAACAGCGCCACCTGATCGTCGGCGAAATCCGCCGCGCCATCGACGAACAGGTCCGTCACCTTGCGCAGGGTCTCGACCCGCCGCGCCACGGTGCCGTGGGCGAGCGTGTCCTCCAACTCGTCCAGCAGGCTGTCGGTGGGCGCGGGCTTCGCAGGCATGGAGGCTCAGGTGCCGGTGACGCGATTGCGCCCATTGGCCTTGGAGCCGTAGAGCGCATGATCGGCGCGGGCGAGCAGGGAATCGGCGGTCTCGTCGCCGCGCAGCGTCGCCACGCCCGCGGAGAACGTGACCTGCAGCCCGGCCGAGAAGGCGCTCCAGTCGAGATCGGCAACGATCTGGCGCAGCCGTTCGGCCAGCCGGGCCGCCGGCTCCGCCGGCGCACCCGGCAGGACCAGCAGGAACTCCTCGCCGCCGTAGCGGCCGAAATGGTCGCTGCTGCGAATGTTCGCGAACATCGTGATCGCGAAGGTGCGCAGCACCTCGTCGCCGGTCGGATGGCCGTGGGTATCGTTGATGCGCTTGAACCAATCGAGATCGAGCAGCACGATCGAGCACGGCTTGCCGGCCTGCCGGCACCGCGCCATCTCCTTGTCCAGCACGTGCATGATGGAGCGGCGGTTCAGCGCGCCGGTCAACTCGTCGAGCTCGGCGAGCTCCTCGATGCGGCGATAGGCCTCCTGCAGCTTCTGGCCGCGCTGATACAGCGTCTCGCGCAGGCCGGACGAGAAGATGCCGAGGAACATGCAGCCGGCGATGGTCAGCAGGAAGACCAGGAGGGTCGCGAGCCGCTCCAGGCCTGAGCCGGTGGGCATGCCGAGCGGCTTGTCGGTCAGCAGGAACAGGCCGGCGAGGCCGAGCGCCAGGAAGGTCCAGCAGATCGCGCTCTGGCGCGGCGTGGCGCGCAGCGAGCCGAAGGCGACGACCAAATAGAGCGTGCACAGGAAGACGATGCTGACTTCGGGCGCGATGTAGCAGAACGCGACCGTCATCATCATGCTGACGATCGATTGCGGCACGACCAGATAATGGTCGAGGAAGCGGTCGTTGAACCCGCTTTCGGACAGCACCGTCCACAGAGCGACGGTGAGCACGCCGATCGCGGCATAGGAGGGCGCGATCGTGGACGGCACGGTGCCGGCCTGGGCGTAGATGAACAGGATGACCGCATCGATCACGTAGCAGCCGGCGACCATCGCCAGCATCTGCCGGCGGCGGCCGGCGCGACGGGTGCGCAGATCGGGCGCCTGAGGCGCGCGCGAGCCATCCGCCTCGGCGGCATTGGCATTTGGATAAGGCGGCGCCGTCGTGTCCATTTGCTCGCATTTCTTCGGGGTTCAACTGAAAATCTACGTGGGAAAGCCTTTAACTTTGGTATCTAGGGAACCGGGGCGACATCGACGCCGCGTCGTGCCGCGGCAGGGAATTTACGGCTTTGCAGGCGGCGCAGCGGGTGGGGCGGGGACGTAACATGGAAGGCGGGAAGCCGGCGGGCGCAATCGCCCCGGTCGTTGCTGCAAAACCGGCGCATCTGTGCGCCACCTCACATCCCGGGATGTATCTTTCCGGTATTTTGAGGAATTTTGCGGTTGTATTCGAACCCCGAGCTCTTTCCTCCAGACCAACTTTGCGAGACGGCCATTGAGCGTGACAGCAGCGGCGTCAGACGAAACCCTGATTGCCCGGATCGCTCAAGGCGACCGGCTCGCCATGCAGGTGCTGTACGGACGGCACCATGTTAGGGTGTACCGTTTCGGGCTTCGGCTCGTGCGGGACGAACAGGTCGCGGAGGATCTCATCAGCGAGGTCTTTCTCGACGTGTGGCGTCAGGCCGGCAAGTTCGAGGGCCGCTCTGCCGTCTCAACCTGGCTCCTGGCCATTACGCGGTTCAAGGCCCTCTCGGCACTTCGACGCCGGAAGGACGTTGAGCTGGAGGACGACGCCGCGAACGCGATCGAGGATACGTCCGACGATCCGGAAGTGGCGGTGCAGAAGAAGAATACCGGGGAAGCTTTGCGCAAGTGCCTGACCGCGCTTTCGCCTGACCACCGGGAGATCGTCGATCTCGTCTACTACCACGAGAAGTCCGTGGAGGAGGTGGCCGAGATTGTCGGAATTCCGGAAAACACCGTCAAGACGCGCCTGTTCTATGCGCGCAAGAAATTGGCCGAACTCCTGAAGGCGGCCGGCATTGAAAGAGGCTGGCCATGATGGCTTTGAGCAAGAAGATGCTGGAGCAAGAGCCCGGTGACATCGAGCTGCTGCTGCCGTGGTACGCCGCCGGCACGCTGAGCGCGCGCGACACGCGGCGCGTCGAGGAGGCGCTCGCCCAGGACGGCGATCTCGCCCGGCAATATGCCGAGATCCAGAAGGAATATGCCGAAACCATCGCGCTGAACGAGAGCCTCGGCGCGCCGTCGATGCGCGCGATGCAGAAGCTGTTCGCCGCGATCGAGGCCGAGCCGGAGCAGGCGCCGAAGGCGATGCCCGGCTTCAGCGCCCGCATCATGACGTTTTTCGAGAGCCTGTCGCCGCGGACGCTGGCCTGGAC
>NZ_CAFI01000119.1 GCF_000239775.1 Bradyrhizobium sp. ORS 375 | reverse complement strand
GGCCGCGGCTCCTGCGCCGGCCGCTCCTGCGGCTGCTGCCCCCCAGGTCAATGGTCACGAGCGCATCTTCTCGTCACCGCTGGCGCGGCGCCTTGCGAAGGATGCCGGAATCGATCTCGGCCGCATTACCGGCACCGGCCCGCATGGCCGCGTCGTCGCCCGCGACGTCGAGGAGGCCAAGTCCGGCAAGGGCCTGAAGGCGGCACCGTCGGCTTCTCCGGCTGCGAGCGCGCCCGCCGTGGCGCCGTCAATGTCGGACAAGCAGATCCTGGCGCTGTTCGAGCCGGGCTCCTACGAAGTCATCCCGCATGACGGCATGCGCCGCACCATCGCGCAGCGCCTGACCGCGGCGACGCAGACCGTCCCGCATTTCTACCTGACGATCGACTGCGACATCGGCAAGCTGCTCGCCGCGCGCGAGGAGATCAATGCGGCAGCTCCAAAGGACAAAGAGAAGAAGCCGCTCTACAAGCTCTCGGTGAACGACTTCGTCATCAAGGCGATGGCGGTGGCGCTGCAGAGAATCCCGAACTGCAACGTCAGCTGGACCGAAGGCGGCATGGTCAAGCACAAGCATTCTGACGTCGGCGTTGCCGTGGCGATGCCCGGCGGCCTGATCACCCCGATCATCCGCAAGGCCGAGACCAAGACGCTGTCGGCCATCTCCGGCGAGATGAAGGATTTTGCCGCGCGCGCCCGCTCGCGCAAGCTGAAGCCGGAGGAATATCAGGGCGGCACCACCGCGGTGTCGAACCTCGGCATGTACGGCATCACGCACTTCACCGCCGTGATCAATCCGCCGCATGCGACGATCCTCGCGGTCGGCACGTCGGAGGAACGCCCCGTCGTGCGCAACGGCAAGATCGAGATCGCCAGCATGATGAGCGTGACACTGTCGTGCGACCACCGCGCCATCGACGGCGCGCTCGGCGCCGAGCTGATCGGCGCCTTCAAGCAGCTGATCGAGAACCCCGTGATGATGATGGTGTGAGCCACGCAGCAACCGCATCCACCGTCATTGCGAGCGCAGCGAAGCAATCCAGAGTCCCGCCGGAACCCTGGATTGCTTCGTCGCTTACGCTCCTCGCAATGACGGAGAGAGTTCGACTGACCCGGCTAACGATGAGAATGATTGCATAGCCATGGCCGACACATCCTTCGACGTCATCATCATCGGCTCCGGTCCGGGCGGCTACGTCACCGCGATCCGCGCAGCCCAGCTCGGCTTCAAGACCGCGATCATCGAGAAGTCGCATCTCGGCGGCATCTGCCTGAACTGGGGCTGCATCCCGACCAAGGCGCTGCTCCGCTCGGCCGAGATCTATCACTACATGCAGCACGCCAAGGACTATGGTCTCTCCGCGGAGAAGATCTCCTACGATCCGAAGGCGGTGGTGCAGCGCTCGCGCGGAGTCTCCAAGCGCCTGGCCGACGGTGTCGGCTTCCTGATGAAGAAGAACAAGGTGCAGGTGATCTGGGGCCGCGCCAACATCGATGCGCCCGGCAAGATCACCGTGACCAAGTCCGACGTCGAGGCGCCGAAGGGCGCGCTGGGTGAGGGCACCTACCAGGCCAAGCACATCATCGTCGCCACCGGCGCGCGGCCGCGCGTGCTGCCGGGCCTCGAGCCGGACAAGAAGCTGGTCTGGACCTATTTCGAGGCGATGGTGCCGGACAAGATGCCGAAGTCGCTGCTCGTCGTCGGCTCCGGCGCGATCGGCATCGAGTTCGCTTCGTTCTTCCGCACCATGGGCTCCGAGGTGACGGTGGTCGAGGTGCTGCCGCAGATCCTGCCTGTGGAGGACGCCGAGATCGCCGGCATCGCCCGCAAGCAGCTCGAGAAGCAGGGCCTCAAGATCATGACCGGGGCCAAGGTCACCAAGCTCGACAAGAAGAGCGACAGCGTGGTGGCGACGATCGACGACGGCAAGGGCAAGGTCGAGACGACCGAGTTCGACCGCGTGATCTCCGCGGTCGGCGTGGTCGGCAACATCGAGAATCTCGGTCTGGAAAAGCTCGGCGTGAAGACCGACCGCGGCTGCATCGTGATCGACGGCTACGGCAAGACCAACGTGCCCGGCCTCTACGCCATCGGCGACGTCGCAGGTCCCCCGATGCTGGCGCACAAGGCCGAGCATGAGGGCGTGGTCTGCATCGAGGCCATCAAGGGCCTGCATCCGCATCCGATGGACAAGAGCCTCATACCCGGCTGCACCTATTGCCATCCGCAGGTCGCCTCGGTAGGCCTCACCGAGGCCAAGGCGAAGGAGCAGGGCCGCGACATCCGCGTCGGCCGCTTCCCCTTCGTCGGCAACGGCAAGGCGATCGCGCTCGGTGAGGACCAGGGTCTGGTGAAGGTGATCTTCGACAAGAAGACGGGCCAGCTGATCGGCGCCCACATGGTCGGCGCCGAGGTGACCGAGCTGATCCAGGGCTATGTCGTCGCCATGAACCTCGAGACGACCGAGGAAGAGCTGATGCACACCATCTTCCCGCATCCGACGCTGTCGGAGATGATGAAGGAAGCCGTGCTCGACGCCTATGGGCGCGTGTTGAACATGTAGCTCCGACCCCCACTCGTCATGCGCGGGCTTGACCCGCGCATCCATCCTGCTTCGGGAAGACTCTTGCGAAGGGGATGGATTGCCGGGTCAAGCCCGGCAATGACGGAGGCAACCAGACGGGCTCAAGCAGGAAGTGCTACGAATGAATTCCGACAAGCCGCACGATAGAAACATTCGGCCCTAGATCCGCTCGTCATGCGCGGGCTTGACCCGCGCATCCATCGCGCTTCGGGAAGACTTTTGCGAAGGGGATGGATTGCCGGGTCAAGCCCGGCAATGACGGATGTAACCAGAAGGGCTCAGCCAGAAAGTCCCGCCGTGAAATCCAGCGACAATCTCACCACCGAGCGCCCGACCTTCGTCACCCATCTCGAATGCGCGATGGTCGGTGATCACTATCCAGCGGATCAAGTCCACAATCTCTCCAAGGCCGGCAAGCCGCTGCTGGTGCGCTACGATCTCGCCGGCGTGAAGCAGGCGCTGACCAAGGACGCGCTGGCGCAGCGTCCCGCGGACATGTGGCGCTATCGCGAGCTGCTGCCGGTGCGCAAGTGCCAGGACATCGTCAGCCTCGGCGAGGTGATGACGCCGCTGATCAATCTGCCGAAGCTGTCGAAGAAGCTCGGCGGCGGCGAGATCATCGTCAAGGATGAGGGACGGCTGCCGACCGGCTCGTTCAAGGCGCGTGGCCTCGTCATGGCGGTGTCGATGGGCAAGGCGCTCGGCATCAAACACATGGCGATGCCGACCAACGGCAACGCCGGCGCGGCGCTCGCCGCCTATGCGACGTCCTGCGGCATCAAGACCACCATCTTCTGCCCTGCGGATACGCCGGAGGTGAACGTCAGCGAGATCGAGCTGCAGGGCGCGACCGTCTATCGCGTCAACGGTCTGATCGATGATTGCGGCAAGATCGTCGGCGAGGGCAAGGCCAAGGTCGGCTGGTTCGACACCTCGACCCTGAAGGAGCCGTACCGGATCGAGGGCAAGAAGACGATGGGCCTGGAGCTCGCCGAGCAGCTCGGCTGGGACGTGCCCGACGTGATCTTCTATCCGACCGGCGGCGGCACCGGCCTGATCGGCATGTGGAAGGCGTTCGACGAACTCGAGAAGATCGGCTTCATTGGTTCCAAGCGCCCGCGCATGGTCGCGGTGCAGGCTTCCGGCTGCGCGCCGATGGTCCGCGCGTTCGAGCAGGGCGTCGAGCACGCGACGCGCTGGGAGGACGCCCACACGATCGCCTCCGGCATCCGCGTGCCCCAGGCCGTGGGAGATTTCCTTATCTTGCGCGCTGTCCGCGAGAGCAAAGGTTTCGCGATTGCCGTCGATGACGAGAAGATTTCCACTGCGCTGAATGAGGTCGCACGCGAGGAGGGGATGTTGTTGTGCCCCGAAGGGGCTGCGACCTATGCTGCCTACAAGCAGAGCCTCGCTGACGGCCGTGTCACCACGACCGATCGCGTCATGCTGTTCAACTGCGCCACAGGTCTCAAATATCCGCTGCCGAAGGTCGAGCGCACGCTCGATCGCCACCAGCCGATCGACTACACTCAATTCTAATCGGACGGTCGGCATTGCGGCCTGGCGCCTGATCGTCTGACAACAAGGATCAGGCCGCCCAGGGAGGACGCGATGCGACGCCTGTTCGGCGCTGTGATGATGGCGCTTGCCTTGTTTGTGGCTCCCGCTGCGGCGGAGACCTATCCGTCGCGCGCCATCACGGTGATCGTGCCGTTCGCCGCCGGCGGACCGTCGGATGCAATGATGCGTATCCTCGCCGAGCACATGAAGCAGACGCTCGGCCAGCCGGTGCTGGTCGAGAACGTCACCGGTGCCGGCGGCTCGATCGGCGTCGGGCGCGCGGTGCGCTCCAGGCCCGACGGCTACACCGTCAGCTTCGGCCATCTCGGCACCCATGTCGCCAACGGCGCGGTGTATCGGCTCGGCTACGATCTCGTTGCCGATCTCGAGCCTGTCGTGCTGCTGCCGAGCAATCCGATGATCATCGTCAGCAAGAGCAACGTGCCGGCGAAATCACTGTCCGAATTGCTCGCCTGGCTGAAGGCGCAGCCGAACCCGGCATCCGCGGGCACAGCAGGCAATGGCTCGGGCAGCCACATTGCCGGGCTCTATTTCGAGCAGGTCACCGGCATCAAGCTGCAATACGTGCCTTATCGCGGCACGGGGCCGGCCATGAACGATCTCGTCGGCGGCCAGATCGATCTGATCGTCGACCAGACCTCGAATGCCATCAACCAGGTCCGCGCCGGCACGATTCGGGCCTATGCCGTGACCGACTCCAAGCGTCTCGACAGCGCGCCGGAGATTCCGACGACCGACGAGGCAGGCCTGCCTGGCTTCCACATGACATTGTGGTCGGGGCTCTGGCTGCCGAAAGGGGTCTCGAAAGAGATCGTCGAGACGCTCAATGCGGCGGCTGTCGCGGCGCTCACTGACCCGGATGTACAGAATCAGTTGAAAAATCTGGGGTTGCAGATGCCTGGACCGGATCAGCGGACCCCCGACGCGCTCGGAACTGTGCAACGGGCTGAAATCGCCAAATGGTGGTCCATGATCCGCTCGGCCGGTGTGGTGCCGGAGTAAGCGCGCGGTATTGAATTCCTTCCGTGATGGTTGCGCAACAGCCACGGATGTTGCGACCTCGCCACAGTTTACGAAGTTTTGGTAACAATCTCGGGCGCTCCGCAAACGCGCCGCTTTTTGGCCACACCTGGTCGTGAAATACTTTGATCAGAATAGTACCTGTGCGTGTGAGGCTGCCAAAAATCCCTCGTTAGGATAGGCCGCCTCCGAAGCACCGGGAGGCCAGAACAGCGATGGATGCGAAGACCGACATCAAGCGCAGGCTGCCCAGCCGTCACGTGACGGAAGGGGCCGAGCGTGCGCCGCATCGGTCGTATCTCTACGCGATGGGCCTGACCACGGCCCAAATCCACCAGCCCTTCGTCGGCGTCGCTTCGTGCTGGAACGAGGCCGCGCCGTGCAACATCGCGCTGATGCGTCAGGCCCAGGCGGTCAAGAAGGGCGTCGCGCATGCCGGCGGCACGCCGCGCGAGTTCTGCACCATCACCGTGACCGACGGCATCGCCATGGGCCATGACGGCATGCGCTCGTCGCTGCCGTCGCGCGAGGCCATCGCCGACTCCGTCGAGCTGACGATTCGCGGCCATTCCTACGACGCGCTGGTCGGGCTGGCCGGCTGCGACAAATCGCTGCCGGGCATGATGATGGCGATGGTCCGGCTCAACGTGCCCTCGATCTTCATCTATGGCGGCTCGATCCTGCCGGGCAATTTCCGCGGCCAGCAGGTCACCGTGCAGGACATGTTCGAGGCCGTTGGCAAGCACTCGGTCGGCGCGATGTCCGACGAGGACCTCGACGAGCTCGAGCGCGTCGCCTGTCCGTCGGCGGGCGCCTGCGGCGCGCAATTCACGGCCAACACGATGGCGACGGTGTCCGAGGCGATCGGGCTGGCGCTGCCGTATTCGGCCGGCGCTCCCGCACCTTACGAGATCCGCGACTCGTTCTGCATGACGGCCGGCGAGAAGGTGATGGAGCTGATCGCCGCCAACATCCGGCCGCGCGACATCGTGACGCGCGCCGCGCTGGAAAATGCCGCTGCGGTTGTGGCGGCCTCCGGCGGCTCGACCAACGCTGCACTGCACCTGCCGGCGATCGCCCACGAGGCCGGCATCCAGTTCGACTTATTCGACGTCGCCGAAATCTTCAAAAAGACACCTTATATCGCGGATTTGAAGCCGGGTGGCCGCTATGTCGCCAAAGACATGTTCGAGGCTGGTGGCATTCCGCTGTTGATGAAGACGTTGCTCGATCATGGCTATTTGAACGGCGACTGCCTCACAGTCACCGGCCGGACGATCGCCGAAAACCTCAAAGGCGTGAAATGGAATCCGCACCAGGACGTGGTGAGGCCGGCCAACCAGCCGATCACTGCAACCGGAGGTGTCGTTGGGCTGAAAGGCAATCTCGCGCCAGAGGGTGCGATCGTGAAAGTCGCGGGCATGTCGAACTTGAAATTCACTGGGCCGGCCCGCTGCTTCGATCGGGAAGAGGATGCCTTTGAGTCCGTGCAGAAGCGGACCTATCGCGAGGGCGAGGTCATCGTGATCCGCTACGAGGGGCCGCGCGGCGGTCCCGGCATGCGGGAAATGCTGCAGACCACGGCGGCGCTGACCGGGCAGGGCATGGGCGGCAAGATCGCGCTCATCACCGACGGCCGGTTCTCGGGCGCGACCCGTGGTTTCTGCATCGGCCATATCGGGCCGGAGGCGGCGGTCGGCGGACCGATCGCCCTGGTCGAGGATGGCGACATCATCGAGATCGATGCCGAGGCGGGTATCCTTAACGTCAAGTTGAGCGATGCCGAATTGGCGCAACGCAAGACCAAGTGGACGCCGCGTGAGACCCATCACACGTCAGGTGCACTTTGGAAGTATGCCCAGCAGGTTGGACCGGCCGTGGCGGGTGCCGTCACCCACCCAGGTGGTGCGCAAGAGAAGTATTGCTATGCGGACATCTGATCGGATCATTTTTGCATTGATGCTGGGGGTTGCCCCGCTCGCGCTGCCGACAGCGTCGCTTGCGTTCGATGGCGCTCCGGTCAACCAGGAGCCCGCGATCCCGGTGGCGGGGCCGCAGGCCGGCGCCGGCGCGTTGCGCAAGGCCGTCCCCGCAACGACGTCCGCGACGTCGCCGACCCAGTCGCTGACGGCGCTGCAATATGCCGCAGAGGAAGGTCACCCGGTCGCGCAGTTCAAGCTCGGGCGGATGTATGCCGCCGGCGACGGCGTGGCGCGCGACGACATGCGCGCCTTCGACTATTTCAGCCGCATCGCCAATGCGCATGCCGAGGACAGCCCGTCGGCCCCGCAGGCCCAGATCGTCGCCAACGCCTTCGTCGCGCTCGGCCGCTATTACCTGAG
>NZ_CAFI01000120.1 GCF_000239775.1 Bradyrhizobium sp. ORS 375 | reverse complement strand
TGCACAATTCGAGCAGCGCTCGCAGGAAACCGTCTAACTAATTATTACTATGGACGTGGTAAATTGAACAAACCCGGGCTTTTACGGGGGTCGAAGCTCGAACGGACTTTCCCTTGGACCTTGCAATGCTGCAGCGATCACGCGTCGACCGCTGACGGCCAGAGATCATAACCCGCTTCAACGAGGACGTACTGATGTTCGGCCGCAAGAACAAGAGTGAGGCCCTGGCCACCCTGGCCGCGGATGCGATCACGGCAAAGGTCATGGTCGCAGACGACAAGCTCGACATCGTCTACATGAACAAGGCCGTGACGGCGCTGTTGCGCGAGGCGGAAGCGGATCTGAAGAAGCAATTGCCGAGCTTCCGCGTCGACGGCCTGATCGGCACCAACATCGACGTGTTCCACAAGGACCCAGCGCACCAGCGCCACATGCTGAAGGCGCTCGCCGCGGAGCACAGGGCCTGCATCAAGATCGGCAAATGGACGTTCGATCTGGTCGCCCAGCCGCTGCGCCATCCGGACGGAAGCCGCGCCGGCACGGTGGTGGAATGGTCCGACGCCAGCGTCCGGCTGCAGAACCTCGATTACAGCGCGCAAGTCGCGGCCATCAGCCGGTCACAGGCCGTCATCGAGTTCAACATGGACGGCACGATCATCACCGCCAACGACAATTTCCTGAATGCGCTGGGCTACAGCCTGCCGGAGATCCAGGGCAAGCATCACAGCATGTTCGTCTCCCCCGAGGAGCGTGACGGTCAGGGCTATCGCGAGTTCTGGGCGGCGCTGAACAGCGGGCAGTACCGCGCCGCCGAATACAAGCGGATCGGCAAGGGCGGCAAGGAAGTCTGGATCCAGGCGTCCTACAACCCGGTGCTCGACCAGAATGGAAAGCCGTTCAAGGTCGTCAAATTCGCCACCGACGTCACCGCGCAGAAGCTCAGGAGCGTCGATCTCGCCGGGCAGATCGCGGCGATCAGCAAGTCGCAAGCGGTCATCGAGTTTAATCTGGACGGCACGATCATCAATGCCAACGACAATTTCCTCAACGCGCTCGGCTATTCGCTGTCGGAAATCAAGGGTCGTCACCATTCGATGTTCGTGGATCCCTCGGAGCGCGACAGCCCAGCCTATCGCGAGTTCTGGGCCGCGCTGAACCGCGGCGAGTATCAGGCCGCGGAGTACAAGCGGATCGGCAAGGGCGGGCGCCAGGTCTGGATCCAGGCGTCCTACAATCCGATCCTCGACCTCAACGGCAAGCCGTTCAAGGTGGTGAAGTACGCCACCGATGTCACCCAGCAGGTGCTGGTGAGGATGGGCAACGAGCGGGTCCGCGGCATGATGGAGTCGGTCGCCGCGGGCGCCGAGGAGTTGAACGCCTCGGTCCGCGAGATCTCCGAAGCCATGACGAAGTCGCGCGAGACGGCGATGGGCGCGTCAGAGCGCGTCGCCTCGGCGGATTCGCAGGCCAAGCGGCTGAGCGATGCGACGCAGGCCATGAGCGGCATCGTCGAATTGATCGGCGACATCACCGGACAGATCAATCTGCTGGCGCTCAACGCCACCATCGAGTCGGCGCGCGCGGGCGAGGCCGGCCGCGGCTTCGCCGTCGTCGCCGCCGAGGTCAAGAACCTGGCCAATCAGGCCAAGGCCGCGACCGACAAGATCGGCGCCGAGATCGGCGGTCTCAACGAGATCTCCAGCGAGGTCGTGAGTGCGCTCAGCCTGATCAAGTCCGAGATCCAGAACGTCAGCGAATATGTCACCTCGACCGCGGCCGCGGTGGAGGAGCAGAGCACCGTGACCAGCGAGATGTCATCGAGCATGCAGCGCGCCGCCGCGGAGGCGCAGGCCATCGCCGCCGGCAAGGCCTGAGCCGCGGGTTGGGACGGCGGCCGCTGCGGCGCATGCGGCCGTCAGCCCGCCAGGCGCTGCGGCTCCTCGGCGTCGTCGGGCCTGTATTCGAGCAGGTCCCCCGGCTGACAGCGCAGCACCTCGCAGATCTTTTCCAGCGTGTCGAACCGCACGCCGCGGACCTTGCCGGATTTCAGCAGCGAGACGTTCTGCTCGGTGATGCCGATGCGCTCGGCGAGCTCCTTGGAGCGCATCTTGCGCCGGGCCAGCATGACGTCGAGATTGACGATGATGGGCATGGGTCAAACGATCTTTTCAAACGGACTTTTCAAACGGATTTCTTAGACCATCTTCTCACACGATCTTGGCGTGGTCGTCGGCGAGCTCGGCGGCGGCCTTGAAGATCTGGGCGACAGCGACGACGAACAGGCAAAAGATGATCCAAAGCAGATCGCTCGGCAGCACGGCCTGAAAGCTCCACAGCGTGGCGGCCGGAACCTCGGCATGACGGGTGAGGATCAACAGCGCGAGCTTGCGGAAGACGACACCCGAGGCCATCGCGACCAGGCCGGCCAGGCCGACCCGATGCATCCAGACCGCCGCGTCCACGGTGAAGATGCGCCCCAGAAGATAGGTGCCGAACAGGCGCCAGAGGAAATAGGCCACCACGGCGTCGCACGCCAGCACGCCGGCGTTCATCACGAACATCCCATCGATCTGCGCCTGTGACAGCCCGGTGAGATCGGCGCCCAAGGCGCGGCCGAGGCCGTCGGCATATCTGGCCCGGTCGGTGTCCCACCAGCTCCAGGCCATCTCCACCACGAGCCATGCGACCCACAGCACGGCGGCGAGCCTGATCGCCCGGCAGACCCACGCAATCCGCCGGCGCAGCGCCGTCTGCGCGGCTGGCACGTCGCCGAACTCCGCGGATGCTGCCATCACGCTCATCGTGTGCTCCCGGTCACAGGGCCCGGAAAAGATCTCTCATCGCCGCCGGCCGCTTTACATTATTATCGTAGGACGATAATTCAATAACGTCAATTAAGGAGGGGCAGTTTGCACCGCGCGCCAGAAAAGCCATCGCGCCAGTGCAGGATGCGGCTTCCCTGCGTCTGTAGCGAAGTCCAGCGTGCATCTATGTCGAAGCGTCTAACCGCGAAGCCCGCTCGGGTGACCGACCTCTCCTCGCTGCGCTCACGAGCTGCAGCCGCCGGCTCGCCGCGCCTGTTGGCCTCCGCGATGAGCCCGTTCGTCCTCGCTTTGTGTCTCGCGCTGGCCGCCGGCGCCCTGGTGCCGGCGAGCGCCGCCGCCCAGAGCTTCACCTACAACTCACGTCCGCAGAAGCCGCCGGCGCCGCGCGTCGCCAACGACAACCAGATGCTGGTGCAGGCGACCACCGTCGAGTACGACACCAACAATTCGCGCGTCTCGGCGGTCGGCAACGTGCAGCTGTTCTACAACGGCTCCTCGGTCGAGGCCGACCGGGTCATCTACGATCAGAAGACCAAGCGCCTGCATGCGGAAGGCAACATCCGCATGACCGATGCCGACGGCAAGATCACCTACGCCAACAGCCTCGACCTTTCGGACGACTATCGCGACGGCTTTGTCGATTCCTTGCGCGTCGAGACCGAGGACCAGACGCGGATGGCGGCGACCCGGGCCGACCGCTCCAAGGGCAACACCACGGTGTTCGAGAACGGCGTCTACACCGCCTGCGCGCCGTGCAGGGACGATCCGAAGAAGCCGCCGCTGTGGCAGGTCAAGGGTGCGCGCATCATCCACGATCAGACCGAAAAGATGCTGTATTTCGAGAACGCCCAGCTCGAAATGTTCGGCGTCCCGCTCGCCTACGTCCCGTATTTCTCGACGCCCGATCCGACCGTGAAGCGCAAGAGCGGCTTCCTGATGCCGGGCTTCTCGCAGAACAACGCCTACGGCATCGGCGTCGACATTCCCTACTACTGGGCGATCGACGGGAGCTACGACGCGACCTTCACGCCGCGCCTCACCTCCAGGCAGGGCGTGCTGCTGCAGACCGAGTTCCGCCAGCGCCTCGACAATGGCGCCTATCAGGTGCGCCTGTACGGCATCGACCAGCTGAACCGCAACGCCTTCGCCGGCCAGCCGGGCGACCGCCAGCTGCGCGGCGGCATCGACACCAGGGGCCAGCTCGCGCTGTCGGACAAATGGACGTTCGGCTGGGACGGCGTCCTGCTGTCCGACTACACGTTCCTGTCGGACTACCGGCTGGCGCAGTACCGCGATCCGTTCAACGCCTTCATGACGCTGCCGACGGAGGCGATCTCGCAGCTATATCTGACCGGCGTCGGCAGCCGCAGCGTCTTCGACGTCAGGGCGATGCACTATCTGAGCTTCTCGGGCAACCAGCAGACGGTTCCGATCGTCTATCCGGTGCTGGACTACTCGAACGTGCTGAACTCCCCTGTGCTCGGCGGCGAATTCAGCTACAAGACCAACTTCGTCAACCTGAGCCGCGAACAGGCCGTGTTCGACCCGGTCACCACGACCGCGGCCACCAATGGCCTGTGCACCACGACGTCCGCTGACCCGCTCGCGCGGCTGCCGGCGCAGTGCCTGCTGCGCGCCACCCCCGGCACCTTCACGAGACTGTCCGCGCAGGCGGAGTGGCGGCGCTCGTACACCGATCCGCTCGGCCAGATCTGGACGCCGTTCGCGATCCTGCGCGCCGACGCGATCAATGCCAACGTGACCGCCCAGCCCGGCCTCGGCAATTTCCTGCCGACCGGCGACACCCAGGCGCTGCGGGTGATGCCGACGGTCGGTCTCGACTATCGCTACCCGTTCATCAACGTGCAGTCGTGGGGCACGACCACGATCGAGCCGATCGCGCAGTTCATCGCCAGGCCGAACGAGACCTCTGCCGGCCGGCTGCCGAACGAGGACGCGCAGAGCATGGTGTTCGACGCCAGCAACCTGTTCAGCGTCGACAAGTTCTCCGGCTACGACCGGACCGAGGGCGGCGGCCGCGCCAATATCGGCGCGCAGGCGACCACGCAGTTCGATCGCGGCGGCACCGTCAATCTGCTGTTCGGCCAGTCCACTCAGCTGTTCGGGATCAACTCCTATGACGTGCGGGACAGCAACAACACCGGCATCGGCTCCGGTCTCGACAAGACCGTGTCGGACTACGTGACGCGGGTGGACTATTCGCCGAACCGCACCTACACGCTCAGCGTACGCAGCCGGCTCGACCAGCAGAGCCTGAACGTTCAGCGCTTCGAGGCCGAGGGCAAAGTGAATTTCGACCGCTGGTCCGCCGCGCTGACCTACGGCAACTATGCGGCGCAGCCGGTGGTCGGCTACCTCGACCGGCGCGAAGGCCTGCTCGGCAACGGCTCCGTCAAGGTGGCGCAGAACTGGGTGGTCTCCGGCGGCGCGCGATGGGATCTGGTCGCCAACAAGATGAACCAATATCTCGTCGGCGCCGGCTATGTGGACGACTGCTTCACCTTGGCCGCGAGCTACGTCACATCCACCAACACCGCGATCGCCGGCGCCACACCACAGGTCAACCAGACTGTCATGCTGACCCTGGGGCTGCGAACCATCGGCAATGTCTCGCTGCCCGTTCCCGTCAATTGATCGGGCTTTCCCCAGGGACCAGCCGCTGTTTCTGGGTGCGCTCTCGCCGTCTCCACCACTGTCATGCTCCGCGAAGGCGGAGCATCCAGTACTCCGCGGCAGAGGATTGTGAACCGAGATGTCACGGCGTACTGGATCGTCCGCCTTCGCCTTCGCGGACGATGACAGCGGGGAACTGATTTAGGCGATGTGAGCAAGAGTTTGGATACGGTCGTTTCGTCCGTCAGTGCCGCGTCCTATCCCATGCCACCGGCAGGTTGAGCAGGCCGCGGAAGGCCCAGCCGCCGATGCGCACCGGCTCATCGTGACGAAGTCGCAGGTTCTGCAGCCGCGCGAACAACGTCGGCAAGGCGACGTCGGCGATCATCGCGCGCGAGGCCCAGGCGCCGGCGCAGAAATGCGGGCCGGCGCCGAAGGCGATGCTCTTGGACACGTCGCGGCTGATATCGAAGCGGT
Source organism: Bradyrhizobium sp. ORS 375 (assembly GCF_000239775.1). Taxonomy (GTDB): domain Bacteria; phylum Pseudomonadota; class Alphaproteobacteria; order Rhizobiales; family Xanthobacteraceae; genus Bradyrhizobium. Next base: position 35,181 of record NZ_CAFI01000120.1, on the reverse strand, counting down.
CGGGGTCGGTGAAATGCGCCTCGTCGCGGTTGGCGGAGCCGAACATCAGGAACACCCGTTCCTCCGGCTCGAACGCGACGTCGCGGATCGTCCATGGCTTGGCGATGCGCCGCGGCGACATGCCGATCGGCGAGATCCAGCGGGCATATTCCTCGAACACCTGCAGCCAGCGCACCTCGCCATTCATGGCCAGCGCGAGCTGCTCGGGATGCGTCAGCAGCGCCCACACCGTGCCGGCGATGGCATCGCGCGGCTCGTTCTGGCCGCCGGAGATCGCGAGCTTGATGTTGGCGCGGATGCTCTCCATCGGCATCTGAGTGGCGAGCATGACGCCGAGCAGGCTCTGGTTGGGCGTCTTCTCCAGCACCGGCAGCATGTCGTCGATGGACGCATCGATGCCTGATGTGGCGGCGTTGCAGCGTGCCTCCACCTGGGGATCGCCGGTGTAGTTGGCGATGCCGTCGATCATCGCCTGCGACCACGCGTTCATGTCCTGAAAGCGCATGTTGGTGAGGCCGGTGATCAGCTTCAGGCATTCGGCCGAGAATGGCAGCGCGAAATCGCGCACGAGATCGACGTTGGCCGCTGGATCGAGCGCGTCGATCAGTCGGTCGGCATGGGCCTGGAACTGCGTCAGCCAATGCACCCTGACGGCGCGCGGCGACACCGCGGGCGCGATCGCCTGGCGCTCGGCCATATGATCAGCGCCGTCCTTGCGCATCATGTTGTGGCCCATCAGCCGGTTCATCAGGCCCTGCGGCTGATGCGAGCTGAACACGTCGATCTGCTTTTCCGACACGAAGATGTCGTCGCGCCGGCACAGCAGCGTGCTGCCGAGCTGCGGCACGAAGGCGATCGGCGCCTCCTTCCGCATCCGCGCCAGCGCCGGATAGGGATCGGCCCAGAAGGTCTTGGGATCCACGTCGAAATGCGGTGCGGTGCTCACGCTCGGCCTCCGGTCAGACGGCGCAGGTTAGCTGCACACGCGGGCGGCGTCTGTCCCGGTGATGGGTGACAGGCTGCGGGTGCGCTCAATTCGGCGGCGTCAGTTCAGGGGCTTTGGCGCCGTCATCAGCCGCAGCGCGATCGCGAACAGCTCGTTCTGCGAGGCGATGCCGAGCTTCTCATAGGCGCGCTTGCGATAGGTGAAGACGGAGTTGAGCGCGATGCCGAGATCGCCGGCGATTGCCTCCGAGGTGAAGCCTTCGAGGATGCGCCGACAGACGTCCTTTTCGCGCGCTGTCAGGACTGACAGCGGGCCGCCGGCAGCGAACAGCAGCGCGAGCTTGTCGGCCGGATCCGTGACAGCCGTCTCGTCCTGGCAATGTCGCGCGACGATGGCGGCCACGATCGGGGCGACCGCAGTGATGCGCTGCCGCTGCTCGGACGTGAAGCCGCCCTGCGCGGCCGTGCGATAGAAGTTCACATAAGTGCAGTGATCGCCGACCCAGATCGCGGTGGCGGCCTTGTCGACGATCTCGGAGTCCTCGAAGAACAGCTTGCGATAGCCCTTCGGATACATCCGGCGCGCGAAGTTCGGCAGCAGGATGTGACGCTGCCCCGCGCGCTCGCGGAAGATCACCTCGCGGTTGGGATCGGCGGTGTGGAAGTGCTCCGAATAGGCGCTGCCGAGATCGGGCCCGATCGCGATATTGCCGGTGCTGAGCAGGCAGCGCGCCGAGCGCTGGTCGGCAAAGGAGAACACCATGCAATGGCCGACATCGGCCACCGCGCGCAAGGTATCGATCAGAACGGTCGGAAACGATGGCTGACCGATGGCGAGCACCATGGCGCTGACGGCGCCCGCTGCATCGACGCCGGACCTGCTGGCCTCCATGACGGTCCTCCCCTGATATTCGTTTGTGTCAGCCTAACAGCAACCCACTCCGGCTGGAAGCATCCCCCTGTCACCAACCACGGGGACAGACGCAAGGCGGCTGTGGGGCTAGCCTTCGCCGCTCGAAGTCGGTCAAATGAAGTCCAGGCCGCGCAACGTGCCGGACACGCTCAAACGGGGAGGAACCGCGATGAGAGCTACGCTCACTGCGCTCGGCATGGCCTTGGTGATGCTCGCCGGGCCGGCGCGGGCCGACATCAAGGTCGGTATCGTGGTGTCCGCGACCGGCCCCGGCTCGGCGCTCGGGCAGCCGCAGATCAAGGCCGTCGCTGCATTGCCGAAAGAGATGGGCGGCGAGAAGATCGTCTATATCGCGCTCGACGACGAATCCGACAGCGTCAAGGGCCTGCAGAATGCACGACGCCTGGTGATCCAGGACGGTGTCGACGTCATCATCGGCTCGTCGCTGACGCCGGTCACGATGCCGATGCTCGACGTCGCGCTGGAGAGCCGGACGCCGCTGCTGTCGCTCGCAGCCTCGACCGCGATCGTGCAGCCGATGGACGACAAGCGGAAGTGGGCGTTCAAGGTCGTGCCCAACGACGACATCATGGCGGCCGCGATGCTCAAATACATCGCCAAGAGCGGCGTCAAGACACTCGGCTTCATCGGCGTCTCTGACGGCTATGGCGAGGGCTACTATCAGGAGGTCAGCAAGCTGGCGCCGAAGCTCGGCGTCACCGTGACCACTCACGAGGTCTATGCGCGCGGTGACACCAGTGTGACGGGGCAGGCGCTGAAGGTGATCGCGACCAACCCCGACGCAGTGTTCATTGCGTCGGCCGGTACCCCGGCGGTGCTTCCGCAACAGGCGTTGCGCGAGCGCGGCTATGCCGGAAAAGTGTTCCAGACCCATGGCGTGGCGACGCAGGAGTTCATCAAGCTCGGCAAGGAGAATGTCGAGGGCGCGATCTTCGCCGGCGAAGCGTTCTCGATCGCCGATGATCTCGCCCCCGAGGATCCGTTCCGCCGCGCCAACGACGCGTTCGTGTCGGCCTATCAGGCCGCCAACGGCGACAAGCCCAACATCTTCGCCGCGCATCTGTGGGACACCGTCACACTGTTGAAGGGTGCGATCCCCGGCGCGCTGAAATTGGCCAAGCCAGGCACGCCGGAATTCCGCGCCGCGCTGCGCGACGAGCTCGAGCGCGGCAAGGACGTCTATCTCAACAACGGCCTCTCCAACATGAGCCCGACGGATCATAACGGCTACGACGAGCGATCGGCGTTCCTGATCAAGGTCGAGGGCGGGAGGTTCAGGCTGGTGAAGTAGTTCGTCGCTTCCGCGTCGTCGGCGCAACTATCTCGGCGCCGGCAGTGCACTCCCCTCCCCCTTGCGGGGAGGGGTCGGGGTGGGGTCCACGGGGCGCTGAATTAGCAGATGCGCACCTCACATCTCCAAGCTGATTCGTTCTGAGTCTCCATTTGATCCCGCCTCTCATCACATCGAGCCTCGCCCGGAGACCCCCACCCCCAACCCCTCCCCGCAAGGGGGAGGGGAGCGCACCGGTGTGCGGGGATTGAGATCGAGTCCCTGACCGAAAAGTTATGAAGCGATGGCTCGTGCTGAGCCGTTGACTCATATCAGCAGCGCATAGGCCTCGAGGCACACCCAGCTTCCTCGCAGGTTGACATCATCCCTCATCCGCCGATGATCTCCCCAACAACAACATCCGGGGAAGACACGCCATGACGCAGCCTGATCTCGTAATTCGCGGCGGGACCGTTGCCGATGGTTCGGGCGGCGAGCTGTATGAGGCGGACGTCGCGATCACGGACTGCCGCATCGTCGAGGTCGGCAAGATCGCCGCCTCCGGCCGCGAGGAGATCGATGCGCGCGGCAAGCTCGTCACGCCCGGCTTCGTCGATGTCCACACCCATTACGACGGCCAGGTCACCTGGAGCCACGACATCTCGCCCTCGTCGCAGAACGGCGTCACGACGGCGATCATGGGCAATTGCGGCGTTGGCTTCGCGCCGTGCCGGCCCGCCGACCATCAGCGGCTGATCCAGCTGATGGAGGGCGTCGAGGACATCCCCGAGCCGGTGCTCGAGGCCGGCATTCCCTGGGAATGGGAGAGCTTTCCCGACTACATGGAATGGCTGGCCAAGCGCGAATTCGATCTCGACATCGGAGCGCAGCTGCCGCATGCGGCGCTGCGCGTCTATGTGATGGGCGAGCGCGGCGCGCGGCGCGATCCCGCAACCGCCGACGACAACCGCGCCATGGCGGCGCTGGCGCGCGATGCGGTCAAGGCCGGCGCGCTCGGCTTCTCCACCTCGCGCACCCTCAACCACCGCACCTCGACGGGCGACTACACGCCCACTCTCAAGGCTGGCGAGGATGAGCTCACGACCATCGCGCGCGCCATGCACAGCGCCGGCCGCAGCGTGCTGCAATTCGTGCTCGACATCTCCACGATTCACGAAGACCTGCCGATGATGCTGCGCATCGCCGAGCAGACGAAATGCCCGATCTCGTTCTCCGTCACGCAGAACGACCGCGCGCCGCAGCGCTGGCGGCAGACGCTGACCGAGATCAACGCGGCCGCCGCGCGCGGGCTGTCGGTGACGGCGCAGATCGCGGCGCGCCCGGTCGGGCTGCTGCTCGGATTGGAATTGTCGCGCAACCCGCTGCAGACCCATCCGAGCTACCAGGCGATTGCGCATCTGCCGCTCGACGAACGCGTCGCGCGGATGCGCGATCCCCAGTTGCGCGCGGCCATCCTGAGCGAGCAGGCCACCGTCACCGACGATCCGCTGTTCTTCAAGCCGAACTACGACAAGATGTATCTGCTCGGCGATCCGCCGGACTACGAGCAGCCACCGGAGCAGTCGCTCGGCGCGCAGGCCCGCGCGAGAGGTTGCCGGCCGGAAGAGCTGGCCTACGACGCGATGTTGACGGACCAGGGACGCGGCATGCTCTACGTGCCGTTCCTCAACTACTCGGACGGCAATCTCGACGCCACCTTCGAGATGCTGCGCGATCCCAGAAGCGTGCCCGGCCTCAGCGACGGCGGCGCGCATTGCGGCATCATCTGCGACGCCAGCTTCCCGACCTACCTGCTGACGCACTGGACGCGCGACCGCAAGCGCGGCGACAGGCTGTCGATCCCCTTCGTCGTCGCCGCGCAGTCACGCAAGACCGCGCTCTCCGTCGGCCTCGACGATCGCGGCCTGATTGCTCCCGGCTACAAGGCTGATCTGAACGTCATCGACTACGACCGGCTGCACCTGCATCCGCCCAAGGTGCACTACGACCTGCCGGTCGGCGGCCGCCGGCTGATGCAGGACGTCGACGGTTACGAGGCGACGATCGTCTCCGGCGTGGTGACGCGCCGGCACGGCGAAGCCACCGGCGCACGGCCGGGGCGACTGGTCAGGGGTGCACGCGCTGGGGTGCAATAACGTCTTCGCTGCCCTACGCGGAGCCGGCGACTTATCCTCAGTGTCGTCCCGGACAAGCGCGCGGCACGCGCGCGCCGATCCGGGACCCATAACCCCGGGGAGTTGTTTGGGGCACCATGACCGCCCTATCTCGCCCAGCCACGACCGACGGTGGCTATGGGTCCCGGCGCAAGGCCGGGACGACACCGAATGTGTGGCGCGGATCCGGGCAGGGCATCGCCGCGCTTTGAGCTGCGAAGATCAGAGTGCTGGCGGCTCGCGTTGCGCACCTCGGCTCACGCAAACTCCGGCGCGGCAGCCGCGTCCACCTGCAGGCGTGCACGTTCGCTGTTCGGCCACAGCAGGGCCAGTCCGAGCAGGCCGGAGATCACCATGATGACCGCATTGATGGTGAAACCGGACATGTAGCCTTCGAGCAGGCTGCCGGAGGCCTGGATCATCTTGCCCATCACGACCGGCGCGACGATGCCGGCGAGCGTGTAGAGCGCGCCATAGATCGCCATCGCCGCGCCGCGCTGCGCCACCGGCGTGAACTCGCCGATCATCGGCGGACACACCACGTAGATCGAGCCGCACAGTCCCGATCCGACCACGAGCAGCGCGATCTTGGCGGAGGCGCCGTCCACATGCGGCATCGCCGCCATCAGGGCGCCGCCGATCACCAGCGGGGTCGCGCCGACTACGCCGCGGGCCATGCGCGTGGAGACGCCACGGGCCATCAGCATCTGTGACACGAAGCCCGTGGTCAGCACCACGCAGGCGCCGAAGATCCATGGCAGGATCGAGATGAAGCCCGCCTGCTGTTGCGAAAAGCCTAGTCCCTTGACCAGGAACGGCGTGAACCAGGTCAACCCGAGCGACAGCGCCCAATAGGCGCCGAAGGTGGCGGCGACGCAGCCGACGAACGTCCTGCTGGTCAGCAGCTGCAGATAGGGCACGCGCTGTTCGCGCAAGGCGGCCGTCTCCACCTCGGCCAGCGGTCCTTCCCGGCCCAGCCACAGCCAGGCGGCACTCCACATCAGGCCGACGACGCCGAGCGCGCCGAAGGCATAGTGCCAGCCGTAGTTCACGATCACCCAGTTCAACGCGGGCACCGCGAGGATCACACCGAACGCAGATCCCTGCGACAGGATCGCCGTCGGCAATGCCCGCTTCTCGTCGGGAAACCATTTGTAGACGGCGTGAATGGCAACGGACGCCGCAGGACCCTCGCCGGCTCCCAGGATCACGCGGCAGATCAGCAGCGTGGTGAAGCCGACCGTGCCGACCATCGGGAATTGCGCCACCGCCCAGACCAGTGCCAGCACCAGCAGCACCCAGCGTGTCGGCACCTTGTTGACGATGAAGCCGACGATGATGGCGGCGATCGAAAACAGGAAGAAGAAGGAGGAGCCGAGCAGGCCGAACTGCTCGGCGCTGAGATTGAGCTCAGTCATGATCGGCACGCCGGCGAGCCCGACCACGATCTTGTCGGCGAAGTTCACCAGCATGAACAGGAACAGCAGGAAGGTGATCTTCCACGCGCCTTTTGGCGTCGGCGTCGCGCCTGCGCGGGATGTGGCTTTGAGCGTCGTCGGCGCGGCCATGGTCCTTCCCCGTGATTGTTTCTGATCCGCCCCTGTGGTTCGGGCGTTTCACCCATGCTAGCCACGAAGCGGCTCCGCAGGCAACGCGCTAAGTCGTTGTTGCAACGCGAGAATTTTTCCCTCACGGGCTGCGTGACGAAGCCCGCGCAACCTGGTCACGAGCAAGTGGTCATCACGTCATGAGCTTTCTGACGAACGAGCAGGTGATGTTCGCGTTGGCGCTTGATATGTTGTGATGCAACAACCTCAAGACATGCTCGTGCTCAGCGTCCGTCATCTCACCAAGTCCTACCGATCCGGCGGCGAGCCGATCAAAGTCCTCCGCGGTGTCGATCTCAACGTGGTCTCCGGCGAGCGCGTGGCGCTGACCGGCGAATCCGGCTCGGGCAAGAGCACGCTGCTGCATCTCATTGCCGGGTTGGACGCGGCCGATGGCGGCGACATCCTGCTCGATGGCGCTTCTGTCGGCGCGCTCGACGATTCCGGGCGAGCGGCGATCCGGCGCGAGCGGCTCGGCCTCGTGTTCCAGCAGTTCAACCTGGTGCCGAGCCTGTCGGTGCAGGACAATCTCAGCTTCCAGGCGCGGCTGGCCGGGCGGCACGATGCGTCGTGGCACACCGAGCTGGTGGAGCGGCTCGGATTGAAGCCGCTGCTCAAGCGCTATCCCGAGCAATTGTCCGGCGGCCAGCAGCAGCGCGTCGCGATCGGTCGCGCGCTGGCGATCAAGCCTGCGCTGCTGTTGGCGGACGAGCCCACCGGCAATCTGGACGAGGACACCGCCGACGAGGTGATGGCGCTGACGCGCGATCTCGTCGCGCGCACAGGCTGCGGCTTCCTGATGGTGACGCACAGCGCGCGGCTCGCCGCGATGCTCGACCGCCACGTCCATCTGCATGCGGGCCGCATCGCATGAGACGTGCGCTGTGGATCCTCGCCGTGCTGCTCAGCCATTGGCGTCGGCATCCGATGCAGCTCGCCACCCTGCTGATCGGATTGATCTCGGCGACGGCGCTGTGGAGTGGCGTCCAGGCGCTCAACCAGCAGGCGCGCAGCTCCTATGATCGCGCGGCGGCGATCTTCGGCGGCGCACGCACGCCGATGCTGGTCGCGCGCGACGGCAAGATGCTGCCCTCGAGCGTGTTCGCCGAGCTGCGCCGCGCCGGCTGGCCGGTGTCGCCGGTCGTCGAAGGCCGCGTCCAGATCGACGGCCGATCGATCCGGCTGCTCGGCATCGAGCCGTTCAGCATCCCCAGGGAGGTCGGCAATGCGCCGATGGTCGGGCGCAGCGAGCTCGAGGCGTTTCTGACGCCGCCGCATCGCACGTTGATCTCGCCGGAGACGCTCGCTGATTTCGATCTCAAGGACGGCGCGGCGCCGCGGCTCAGCAACGACGCCGTGCTGCCGCCACTGATGGTGCAGCAGCAGCTCGCGCCCGGCGTGCTCGTCGTCGACATCAGCGACGCGCAGCGGCTGCTCGACAAGCCCGGCCAGATCTCGCGGCTCCTGGTCGGCAAGATGGCGAGCCCGCGCGCGCCGTTGCAGAGCTTCGCCAACGGCCGCCTCCAGCTGGTTCAGCCGGAGGCCGAGACCGACCTGGAGCGGCTGACCGACAGCTTCCACCTCAATCTCACCGCCTTCGGCCTGCTGTCGTTCGTCGTTGGCCTGTTCATCGTCAACTCCGCGATCGGCCTCGCTTTCGAGCAGCGGCTGCCGGTGCTGCGCACCTTGCGCGCCTGCGGCGTGTCGGCGCGGCAACTGAACGGCGTGCTGATCGGCGAGCTCGTCGCGTTTGCACTGGTCGCGGGGGTGGTCGGTCTCGTCTGCGGCTATGTCATTGCTGCAGCGCTGCTGCCGAACGTCGCCGCATCGCTGCGCGGATTGTATGGCGCGCAGGTTCCGGGCGAGCTGAACCTGCGGCCCGAATGGTGGCTCGCCGGCCTGGTCATCAGCATCGCCGGTGCGCTCGCGGCCGCCACCACCAGCCTCGTCAAGTCGATGCGATTGCCGATCCTGGCCACCGCGCAGCCCTACGCCTGGCAGGAGGCGCAGCGGCGCTGGCTGCGGCTGCAGAGCGCGGTCGCGCTCGCCTTCTTCGTTGCCGCCGGCCTGCTGCTGTGGCTCGGGCAATCGCTGCTGGCCGGATTCGGCGTGCTCGCAGCCATGATGCTCGGCGCGGCGCTGCTGCTGCCCGCGATTCTCGAGCTCGTGCTGCGGCTCGGCGAGCGCGGCGCCAGGGCAGCGCTGGCGCAATGGTTCTGGGCCGACAGCCGCCAGCAGATCTCGGGATTGTCGCTGGCTCTGATGGCGCTGCTGCTGGCGCTCGCCGTCAATGTCGGCGTCGCGACCATGGTGGAGACGTTCAGCCGCACCTTCCTGGTCTGGCTCGACGGCCGGCTCGCCGCCGACGTCTACATCAGCGCCGCCGATGAGGCGCAGGCACGCGAGATACAGAGCTGGCTGCGCACGCGTCCAGAGGTCCAGGCGGTGCTGCCGGGCGGCCGCGCCGAGACGCAGCTTTGGGGCGCGCCGATCGACGTGCTCGGCCTGCCCGACCACGCCACCTATCGCGACCATTGGCCACTGCTGCAGGCGGACAACAACGCCTGGAAGCAGCTGGTGCGCGGCGATGCCGGCTTCGTCAGCGAGCAGCTGGCGCGGCGGCTCAACCTCTCGCTCGGCGACAGCGTCGACATTCCCGCGCCGACCGGCGACTGGCATATCAGCGTCGCCGGCATCTATGCCGATTACGGCAATCCCAAGGGGCAGGTCACGGTCAACGTCGCTGCGCTGACGCGCCGCTTTCCGGCGACGCCGATCACGCGCATGGCCGTGCGCGCGGCGCCGGCTGACGTGCCGGGATTGATCAGCGCGCTCACGGAAAAGTTCGGGCTCGACGGCCGCAACGTCGTCGACCAGTCGACGGTGAAGCAGGAGTCGAAGCAGATCTTCAACCGCACCTTTGCGGTGACCGGCGCGCTCAACACCTTCACGCTCGGCGTCGCCGCCATCGCGCTGCTGACGAGCCTGCTGACCCTGGCCAACTCCCGGCTGCCGCAACTCGCGCCGCTGTGGGCGATCGGGCTGACGCGGCGGCGGCTCGCCGAGGTCGAGCTCCTGAAGACGCTGGCACTCGCCGGCCTCACCGCGCTGCTGGCGTTGCCGCTCGGGCTCGTGGTGGCGTGGTGCCTGATCGCGATCGTCAATGTGAAGGCGTTCGGCTGGCGGCTGCCGTTCGACGTGTTTCCGCTGCAGCTGATCCGGCTGCTGATCGTCACGCTGGTGGCGGCGCTGATCGCCTCGCTGCTGCCGGTGCTCAGGCTGGCGCGGATGCAGCCGGCGCACCTGGTCAGGACCTTCACCATTGAACGCTAGGGCCACCATCACGCGGCGCGGGTTGATCGGCGGGCTCGGTCTGCTCGCGCTGCCGCGGCTCGCGCGCGCGCAGGGCTTCGCCGGCCTGAGCGACAGTGCCGACGGCTTCACGCCGGTGACGCCGGGCAAGACCTTCAGCTTCCCGGCCGACCATGGGCCGCACGACGATTTCCGCATCGAGTGGTGGTACATCACCGCGAACCTCAGCGACGCCGGCGGCAAGGCCTACGGCCTGCAATGGACGCTGTTCCGCTCGGCGGCGCGGCCCGGGCCGCAAGCCGAAGGCTTCGACAATCAGCAGCTGTGGATGGCGCATGCCGCCGTCACCCGCGCCGACAGCCATCGCTCGACCGAGAAGTTCGCGCGCGGCGGCGTCGGCCAGGCCGGCGTCGAGGCCAAGCCGTTCCAGGCCTGGATCGACGACTGGCAGCTGCGCGGCACGGATGGGACCAACGATCAATCGCTGGCCCCGCTCGACATGAGCGCGAGCGCAGCCGACTTCTCCTACGCCCTGCATCTGGAGGCGGATCGTCCGGTGGTGCTGCAGGGCATCGGCGGGTACAGCCGCAAGTCCGAGCGCGGCCAGGCCTCGTACTACTACAGCCAGCCGTTCTACCGCGCCGGCGGCCGCCTCACCTTCGACGACAAGCCGATCGAGGTCACCGGGATGGCCTGGCTCGACCGGGAATGGAGCAGCCAGCCGCTGGCCTCCGACCAGAGCGGCTGGGACTGGTTCGCGCTGCATTTTGCCGGTGGCGAGAAGCTGATGCTGTACCGGATGCGGCAGGGCAATGGCGACTACATCTCGGGCACGTGGATCACGGCGGACGGCGCATCCCGCCCGCTCGGTCCCGACGGCATCGTGATGAAGCCGACCGAGACGGTCGCGATCGGCGCGCGCAGGCTGCCGGTCGGCTGGCGCGTCGAGATATCAGCACTCGGCATCGCGATCGACAGCGCACCGCTCAATCCGAACGCCTGGATGGGCACCCGCGTGCCCTATTGGGAGGGACCGATCAGCTTCAGGGGCAGCCACACGGGGGTGGGCTATCTCGAGCTGACGGGATATTAGACGCGCTCACTCAGGGGGAATCGCGCATGTATCATTTCACCGCCATCGTCACCGTGCTGGCGCTTATGCTCTATTTTTACATGAGCCTCGTCGTGGGCCGGGCGCGGGCTCAGTACGGCGTGAAGGCGCCGGCGATCAGCGGCAATCCGGATTTCGAACGCGTCTTCCGCGTTCAGATGAATACGCTGGAATGGCTGCCGATCTTCCTGCCGGCGCTGTGGCTGTTCGCGATCTATGTCAGCGACGGCATCGCGGCGCTGATCGGCCTAGTGTGGATCGCCGGCCGCGCGATGTACATGGTGTCCTACGCCAAGGCCGCCGAGAAGCGCGGCCCCGGCTTCGGTGTGCAGGCGCTCGCCGCGCTGGTGCTGCTGCTAGGCGCGCTGATCGCCATCCTGTGGCGCGTGCTGCACGGCTGACCCCTTGGCCGTCGTCCCGGGCTTGACCCGGGACCCATAGCCACCGGCGGGTGTGGGTTGCGCGACAACCAATGACCAGCCTGCCTCAAGACAGGTCACGCGGTAGGGGTCCCGGCTCAAGGCCGGGACGACACCGGTGATGTGGCGCTCACTTCGTCAGCGGGCAGCCGCTCTCCTTGGCGGAGAAGAACGCCTTGTCGCCGGGCACCGTGGCGAGCTGCTTGTAGTAGTCCCACGGCTTCTTCGACTCCGACGGCTTCTTGACCTCGAACAGATACATGTCGTGGACCATGCGGCCGTTGGCGAGCACCTTGCCCTGGGCGAAGGCGTCGTCGACCGGCAGCTCCTTCAGCTTCGCCGCGACGGCGTCGGAATCCTTGGTGCCGGCCGCCTTCACCGCCTTGAGGTAGGACAGCGTCGCCGAATAGGTGCCGGCGTGGATCATGCTCGGCATGCGTCCCGTCCGCTTCATGAAGCGCTCGCTGAAGGCGCGGGCCTTGTCGTCGTGATCCCAGTAGAAGCCCTCGGTCAGCACCAGGCCCTGCGCGGCCTCAAGGCCAAGACCGTGCACCTCGGACAGGGTCATCAGCAGGCCGGCGAGCTTCTGGCCGCCCTTGACGATGCCGAACTCGGCCGCCTGCTTGATCGAATTGGTGGTGTCGAGGCCGGCATTGGCAAGCCCGATGATCTTGGCCTTGGAGCTCTGCGCCTGCAGCAGGAAGGACGAGAAATCCGACGAGTTCAGCGGGATGCGCACTGAGCCGAGCACCTTGCCGCCCTTGGACGTCACGATGTCGCTGGTGTCCTTCTCCAGCGCATAGCCGAAGGCGTAGTCGGCGGTCATGAAGAACCAGCTGTCGCCGCCAGATTCGACCAGCGCGCCGCCGGTGCCGACCGCGAGCGCGCGGGTGTCATAGGCCCAGTGGAAGCCGTAGGGCGTGCAGGCATCGCCTGTGATGCGCGAGGTCGCGGCGCCGACCACGATGTCGATCTTCTTCTTCTCCTTCGACAGCTCCTGGATCGCCAGCGCGACCGAGGAGGTGGTGAGCTCGGTGATCATGTCAACACCCTCGGTGTCGTACCAGCGCCGCGCGATCGACGAGGCGAGATCCGGCTTGTTCTGGTGGTCGGCGGTGACCAGCTCGACCTTCTGCCCCAGCACCTCGCCGCCGAAATCCTCGATCGCCATCTTGGCGGCCTCGACGGAATATTTGCCGCCGTAATCGGCATAGACGCCGGACTGGTCGTTGAGGATGCCGATCTTGACCTGTGCCGAGGCCGGCGCCGCCACCATCAGCGCACCAACCGCAGCAAAAGCCAGCAAGCCCGATTTCATAGGTTCTCTCCCAGCGTTTTCTTAGTTGTCACCGTCATTCGCTTTGGAATGCCGCGCTCATGTTATGCCAGAACCCCGGCCGCGCCCATCCCTTCCCGCCCTAGCCAAAGGACGGAGAGCCGTGTTGAGGGGTGCGGGGTCCTCCGCTACAGTCCACCCCAAGCAACAAACAGCCGTCCCGCGAGGATGGCGCGTGCGGACGGGAACAGCCTGACGTCGTGACGCGCGCTGCCGCGTCACGTGGCCTGTCCCTCCCCGCCCGCGCGCCGCGCCGCGGAATATCCGGCAGATGATTTGGGGAGGACAGATGTACACCGGCAAGCACGCAAGGCTGCGCCCACTCCAACCGGCCTTCATCATGGCCTCCACCGGCGAGGCGGTGACCTATCGCGAGCTGGAGGCGCGCTCGAACCGGCTGGCGCATCTGTTCCGCCAGCGCGGCCTGAAGCGGCTCGACCACTATTCGATCTTCATGGAGAACAACAGCCGCTACCTCGAGGCGTGCGGCGCCGGCGAGCGCTCCGGGCTCTACTTCACCTGCGTGAACTCCTATCTCACCCCGGGCGAGCTCGCCTACATCCTCAACAACAGCCAGTCGCGGCTGCTGATCACCTCGCTCGCCAAGCTCGATGTCGCGCGCGAGGCGATGAAGGAGGCGCCCGGCATCGAGCTCTGCATCGTCGCCGATGGTCCAGGTGAGAGCGAGCGCGTCGTCGGCCTCGCGGAAGCTACTGCAGGTCTGCCGGACACGCCGATCGACGACGAAAGCGTCGGCACCGCGATGTTGTATTCATCCGGCACCACGGGGCGTCCGAAAGGCATCCTGCGACCGCTGCCCGAGCAGCCGCCGGTGCAGCAGCTGCCGATCTTCGACTTCCTCGAGAAGCTGTGGCGCTATCGCGAGGGCATGATCTATCTGTCGCCGGCGCCGCTGTATCACTCCGCGCCGCAGGCCGCCGTCAACCTCACCATCCGCAGCGGCGGCACCGCCATCATCATGGAGACGTTCGATCCCGAGCGCTATCTGCAGCTCGTCGAGCAGTGGGGCATCACGCATACGCAACTGGTGCCGACGATGTTCTCGCGCATGCTGAAACTGCCCGAGGAGGTCCGCACCCGCTACGATCTGTCCTCCCTGGAAGTGGCGATCCATGCCGCGGCGCCCTGCCCGGCGCAGGTCAAGGAGGACATGATCAAATGGTGGGGGCCGATCATCCACGAATATTACGGCGCCACCGAAGGGCTCGGCTTCACCGCCTGTGACAGCGAGCAGTGGCTCGCGCATCGCGGCACGGTGGGCAAGGTGCTGTTCGGCGACCTCCACATCCTCGATGAGGATATGAAGCCGTGCCCGACCGGGACCGCCGGCACGGTGTGGTTCAAGACGGGGTCGCCGTTCGAGTACTTCAACGATCCCGAGCGCACCAAGGAGGCGCGCTCGGCCGACGGCACGATGAGCACGGTCGGCGATGTCGGCTATGTCGATGCCGACGGCTATCTCTACCTCACCGACCGCGCCACCTTCATGATCATCTCCGGCGGTGTGAACATCTATCCGCAGGAATGCGAGAACCTCCTCATCACGCACCCGAAGGTCGCCGATGCCGCCGTGTTCGGCGTCCCCAATGCCGATCTCGGCGAGGAGGTGAAGGCGGTGATCCAGCCGATGTCGGGCATCATGCCTGGTCCCGAGTTGGAGGACGAGCTGATCGCGTTCTGCCGGCAGTCGCTGGCGCGGCAGAAGGTGCCGCGCTCGATCGACTTCGAAAAGGAGCTGCCGCGGCTGCCGACCGGCAAGCTCTACAAGCGCCTGCTGCGCGATCGCTACTGGGGCAACAAGACCTCGCGGATCGTGTAGCACGCCGCGACGTCGCGTTGATCCTTATCAAGCAGATGCGGCGCGAGGTCGCTATTCTTCATGAATTGCGACGCCAGCCATTTCGCGAGACCATGCCATGCGCGCCCATCAGATCATGACCAGATCCGTGATCACGGTGACGCCGGGAACTCCGGTGGCCGAGGCGGCGCGGATCATGCTGCGCAATCATATCGGCGGTCTGCCGGTGATCGATGCCGCCGGCCGGCTGGTCGGCATGGTGACCGACGGCGATTTCCTGCGCCGCGCCGAGCTCGGCACCGAGCGCAGACAGGGGCGCTGGCTCGATCTCCTGGTTGGACGCGGCCGCATCGGCGCGGATTTCGTCCACTCCCATGGCCGCACCGTCGGCGACATCATGAGCCGGCCGGCGGTCACCGTCAGCACCGACGCCAGCCTTGCCGAGATTGCCGAGCTCATGGAGAAGCGCAGCATCAAGCGGCTACCGGTGATGAGCGGAGACCAACTGGCCGGCATGGTGACGCACACCGACTTCGTGCAGACCCTGGCCGATCTCGCCACCGCCGTGCCAGCGCCGAGCCGTGACGACGACGAGATCCGCGGTTCCATCCTCGATGCGCTCGACCAGGCCGCCTGCAAGCACTGCCGCTTCAACGTCGTCGTCCGCAACGGCATCGCGCATCTGACCGGTGCCGTCCGCACCGAAAAGGAACGGGCCACGGCGCTGGTGGCCGCCAAGAGCGTGCAAGGTGTCCGGGACGTCCGGGACCACATGTGGATTTACCCGCCTCCCGAGGACGAGTTCGGCGGCGGCGACATCGTCTCGCTGCAGGAGCAGCCGTCGACCGACGACGACCAGCCGCTATGAGGAGCACCAACCCTTGCGTGCAGCCGCCGCGTTAACGATCCTGTTTCTTGTCCTGCCGCTGGCCGGCGCGGCAGCCAAAGATCTTGAACATGGTCGCCAACTCGCCGCGCGCTGGTGCGCCGCCTGCCATGCCATCGGGGACGAGCCGACCCGGTTTCGGCGCGCCCAGCCGTTCGTCGCGATCGCCGCCAAGGAGAGCGTCACCCGGGAGATGCTGGTCAAGTTCCTGCTGCTCCCGCACGCCACCATGGCCAACAACCCCCTGAGCACCGCAGACGCTGACGATCTTGCCGGCTATATTCTCAGCCTGAAGAAATAGGCCTGCGCCGCCCATCGCGGCCTTCCAAACTGGCGTCGGCAAGCCGTACCGTTGCAACGCCCACCACAGCGGCGCGGTTTTTCGTCGGATCCACGGGAACAAATCTGTGAGGTCGACGTTCCATGTGCTCGCCGCCGTGACCTGGAGCACGTCGCAGCGCGGGTTCGCTCGCCGTCGACCAGCATCCTGTCCTCGTTGCCGAAGAACCAACAAGAAGCAGCGAACGAGATAGCCCTTGCATTCGTACACGAACGAGTCGGTAATCCTGTGTGCGACGTCTTCTCTTTTGTCGTGCTAGCAAGGAGTATGCGACGTGCACGGAATGCCCGGCGCCTCCCCCGCCCCCCCTGCAATTGACGACACGGCCTATCTTGCCGCGATCGTGCAGTCGTCGGCCGACGCGATCTTCGGCACGACCACGGACGGATTCATTCGCAGCTGGAACGCGGGATGTGAGCGGATGTTGGGCTACAGCGCCGCCGAGATGATGGGCCAGTCTGTGGCGCAGATCATTCCCTCGGAGCTGAGAGAGGAGGCTCGCGCGATTCGCCAGCGTGTCGGGATGGGAGAAGCCATCGAAAGCTTCGAGACTGTCCGGCTGACGAAGGATGGACGGCCGATCGAGGTCGCCGCAACCTTCTCGCCGATCCGCGACGATCACGATCGGATCGTCGGCATCTCCGGCGTCCTTCGCGACGTGACCCAGTCGAAGCAGGCCGAACGCAGCGCGGCGATGCTGGCGGCGATCGTCGCCTCGTCGTCGGACGGCGTCGTCAGCAAGACGCTCGACGGCACCGTCACCAGCTGGAACAAGAGCGCCGAGCGCATCTTCGGTTTTACGGAAGGCGAGATCATCAACCGGTCGATTCGCACCATCATCCCGGCAGAGCGCCAGGCCGAGGAGGATCGCATCCTCGCCACCGTCGTGTCCGGCGCCATCATCGACAATTTCGAGACCGTCCGGCTGCGCAAGGACGGTGCGCTGATCGACGTCTCGGTGACGGTCTCGCCGGTGCGCGATTCCGCCGGCCGCATCATCGGCGCATCGAAAATCGTGCGCGACATCACCGACAAGCGCAGGACGCGCGAGCAACTGCGGACGCTTCTCGCCGAGGTCAATCATCGCAGCAAGAACATGCTCTCGCTGGTGCAGGCGATCGCGCGGCAGATGACCCGGCATGGCCGCCAGCTCGACCTCAACCGCTTTCTCGAGCGGCTGCAGGCGATCGCGAGCAACCAGGATCTGTTGATCCAGAACGACTGGCGATTCATTCCGATCGGCGACCTCGTGCGCTCTCAGCTCGGCGCCTTCCGCGACCTGATTGGCAACCGCATCGCGATCGATGGACCGCAGATCGAGTTGACGCCGGAGGCCGCGCAGGCGATCGGCATGGCCGTGCATGAGCTCGCCACCAATGCGGCGAAGTATGGTGCGCTCTCGAGCGACGACGGACGGGTCGCGCTCAACTGGACGCAGGACGGCGACGATTTCGACATGAGCTGGCGCGAGAGCGACGGCCCGCCCGTCTCCCACCCGGAGCACAAAGGCTTCGGCAGCCGCGTGATCTCCGACATGGTCCGGGCGGGGCTCGAGGGCACCGTGGAGGTCGAGTTCGCGCCGCCGGGACTTCGCTGGCACCTGAGATGCCCCCTGCAACGCATCAGCCGCGGCAGCAGCCATGCCCGGCGCTGACAAGATCAACCTCCTGATCGTCGAGGACGATCCCATGATCGGCTTCGACCTGTCCGTCGAGCTGGAGGAAGCAGGCTTTGCCATTGTCGGCGTCGCGCCCACCGTCACCAAGGCTTTGCATCTGCTGCAGCGGAACCACTGCGATCTCGCCGTTCTCGACGTCAATCTCGGCCACGAAACCTCGGCCCCGATCGCACGCGCATTGATGGCCGCCGGCGTGCCGTTCGTCGCCGTCACCGGCTATGCCGTCGACCAATGTCCCGAAGAATTCGCCAGCGCGCCACTGCTGTCAAAGCCGTTCCAGACGTCGCGCCTGGTGGCAACGCTGAAGCGCCAATTGCCGCGGTGAGGCGTTGAGGCGGCGAGGTTTGGGATCGTCGCAGGGACGCATGTGCACAGCGACGATCTCGGAGTCCGATAAGCCTCCGACGTGGCTACGTCAGTGCCATGCCCCGGATTGCCGTGCGATCCGACCTCTCCCCGCAAAGGGCGGGGAGAGGTTTCACCGCCAATGCCGACAGAGATTGCCTTAATTAAAAGCTGTTGCAGAACTCATTAGCTTTGGCTTCGTCAATGTAAGAGGAGCCATTGCCCACAAGCACCTGTGGGCTCCCTCTCCCCGTTCTTCACGGGGAGAGGGGTGGGGTGAGGGGCAGCCGCACGGGAGGTCGACTTCCAAAGGCCTGATGACCTCGCGCGACGACCACGCACGAACTCCGCCCATCAATCACCCGCGATCTCCACCACGATCCGTCCGGTCGTCACCTGATCACCCTCGGTGACCTCGATCGCGCTGACCATTCCGGCAAGTCCGGCCGTGTGGACGTGCTCCATCTTCATCGCTTCCAGCGTCACGACCGGCTGGCCCAGTGTGACGCGATCGCCGGCCTTCACCAGCACCGCCACGACGCGGCCGTTCAAGGCGGCGCGAACCTTGCCGTCACCGCCGGCTGCGGCGGTGGACTGCGGCGCCGCCAATGTGAGATCACGCAACGTCAGCGTCCGGCCGCGATGGTGCACGAACAGCCGGTCGCCGTCGCGAACGAAGCGGGCGCTGTCGACGATGTCAGCGTGGCGGAAGCGGACCGCGTCATCGGAGAGCGCATCAATCTCCAGCCGATGTTCGGCGTCGCCGGCATTCATCCGATAGCTGCCGTCCCGCTCGCGCAGCAACTCGCAGTCCACGACCTCACCGTCGATCTCGAAACGCAGCGGCGTGGCAAAGCTCACGCCCAAGGAGCGACCGCCCCGGACGGGATACGCCAGCGGGTGGCTGACCGACAGCAACAGTGCGGCAAGCGCCGCCTCCGCCGCGCCGGCAATCGGCGCGCGCAGTTCGTCACGATGGACAGGAATGAAGCCGGTGGTCGCCCTGCCCGCCGCGAACGCGGGATGCCGCAGGCAGGACAGCAGGAAGGATTGGTTCGTCGTCACGCCGAGCGCGACGGCCTGCTCCAGCCCCGTGATGAGCCGTGCGCGCGCCTCCTCCCGGGTCGCGCCATGGCTGATCAGCTTGGCGATCATTGAATCGTAATAAGGTGGAATCGCTGCGCCCGACGCCAGCGCATGCTCGACGCGGATCGCGTCCGGCATCTGCCACAGCGCCATGCGTCCGGATTGCGGCATGAAGTCCTGCGCGGCATCCTCCGAGCACAGCCGCACCTCGATGGCATGGCCTTCGAGCCTGATCTGCTCCTGACGGAGCGGCAGCGGCTCGCCGGCCGCGACGCGCAACTGCCAATCGACGAGGTCGAGGCCCGTCAGCGCCTCGGTCACGGGATGCTCGACCTGCAGCCGGGTGTTCATCTCCATGAAGTAGAACTGGCCGTCACCGTCGAGCAGGAATTCCAAGGTGCCGGCGCCCTCGTAGCCGAGTGCCTTCACGGCCTGCACTGCGACCGCACCCATGCGCGCGCGCAGCTCCAGACTGACGGCCGGCGACGGCGCCTCCTCGATCAGCTTCTGGTGCCGCCGTTGCACCGAGCAGTCGCGCTCGCCGAGATGGACGGCGTTGCCATGGCTGTCGCCGAACACCTGGATCTCGATGTGACGCGGATTCGGGATCGCCTTCTCCAGGATGACGGTGCCGTCGCCGAAGGCCGCGGCGGCCTCCGAGCGGGCGCTGCGCAACATGTCCGGAAACGCATCGGCATCGCTGACCAGCCGCATGCCGCGTCCGCCGCCGCCGGCGACGGCCTTGATCATCACCGGGAAGCCGATGCGGCGCGCCTCGCGCAGCATCGCGTCGTCGCCCTGGTCCTCGCCCTGATAGCCGGGCACGCAGGGCACGCCGGCGCACTGCATGATCGTCTTGGCACCGGCCTTGTTGCCCATCGCCTTGATGGCCTCGGGCGATGGACCGATGAAGGCAACACCCGCGTCTCTGCAAGCCTGCGCGAAATCCTCGTTCTCGGCGAGGAAGCCGTAGCCGGGATGCACAGCGTCGGCGCCGGTGGCCTTGGCGGCGGCGATGATCGCCGGGATGTTCAGATAGGACTGTGCCGGGGGCGGCGCGCCAATCCGGACGGCCTGATCGGCGAGCCGGACATGCGGAGCGTCCGCATCTGCGTCGGAATGGACCGCGACCACGCCATGGCCGAGCCGGCGCGCGGTGCGCATGATGCGCAGCGCGATCTCGCCGCGGTTGGCGATCAGCACCTTGTGGAACGGCTTGCGCGACATCGCCTGCTCTCCGCTCATGGCCTGGACACCGAGAACTGCATGCGCTGCGGCTCGCGCGCCTCGGCCTCGCGGCAGATCGAAAGCACCTCCGCAAGCACCGCGCGGGTGTCGCGCGGGTCGATCACGCCGTCGTCGAGCACGCGCGCCGAGGTCGCGAACACGTCCATCTGGCTGTCGAACACCCCGATGATCTGCGCCTTCATGGCGTCGAGCTTCTCGCGCTCCACCGGCTTGCCGCGGCGCGCGGCCGCGGCTTCGGTGACGATCGCCATCGTCTCGGCGGCCTGCTCGCCGCCCATGACGGCGGTCTTCGCGTTGGGCCAGGAGAAGCAGAAGCGCGGATGGAAGCCGCGGCCGCACATGCCGTAATTGCCGGCGCCGAACGAGGCGCCGCAATAGATCGTGATCTGCGGCACGGTCGCCGAGGTCACCGCCTGGATCATCTTGGAGCCGTGCTTGATCATGCCGGCCTCCTCATAGGCGCGGCCGACCATGTAGCCGGTGGTATTGTTCAGATAGAGGATCGGCGTGCGGCTCTGGCAGCAGGCCTGGATGAAATGCGTCGCCTTGTTGGCGCCGGCCGGATCGAGCGGACCATTGTTGGTGACGATGCCGATCGCCTGGCCATCGATGCGGGCATGACCGCACACCGTCGCGGGGCCGTAGTTCGGCGACATCTCGACGAAGTCGCTGTCGTCGACGATCCGCGCGATGACCTGGCGCATGTCGACGGGACGCTTGTGGTCGAGCGGCATGATGCCGAGCAGCTCTTCCTGGTCGTAGCGCGGCGGCTTCGCCGCTGACGCCTCGTGCGACGGCCGGTCCCAGTTCAGCTTGCCCATGATCTCGCGCGCGATGCGCAAGGCATCGCGGTCGTCCTCGGCGAGATAATCACCGAGCCCTGAAATCGACGTATGCATCTCGGCGCCGCCGAGTTCCTCCTCGGTCGCGATCTCGCCGGTCGCGGCCTTCAGCAGCGGCGGTCCGGCGAGGAAGGCGCGGGTCCGGCCGCGCACCATGACGATGTAGTCGGACAGGCCGGTCTGATAGGCGCCGCCCGCGGTCGACGAGCCGTGCGTCACGGTGACGACCGGAAGCCCGGCGGCCGACAACCGCGCCAAATTGCGAAAGATGTTGCCGCCGCGGACGAAATCCTCGACGCGGTAGCGCAACAGATTGGCGCCGGCGCTCTCGACCAGCTGCACGTAAGGCAGCTTGTTTTCCAGCGCCAGCTCCTGCACGCGCAGGGTCTTGTCGAGGCCATAGGGCTGCAGCGCGCCGGCATCGATGGCCGCATCGTTCGCCGAGACCATGCAGCGCACGCCGGCGACGAAGCCGATGCCTGCGATGACGCCGCCGCCCGGCACGCTCTTGGCCGCATCCGGCGTATCGAACATGTAGCCGGCCAAGGTGGACAGCTCCAAGAACGGCGCGCCGGGATCGAGCACCAGCGCCACGCGCTCGCGCGGCAGCAACTGACCACGCTGGTGAAAGCGGTCCTTGGCCGCCGCCGACGCATTGCGCGTCCGCGCCTCGAGATCGCGCATCCGCGCGATCAGCCCGAGCATGCCGTCGCGGTTGGTTTGGAAGGCAGCGCCGGTCGGAGAGATAGTGTTGTCGATGATGGCCATAAGCAACGGTCTCGCTATTGACCGTCATTCCGGGGCGCGCGGAAGCGCGAGCCCGGAATCCATAACCACGATCGGGAGTATGGATTCCAGGCCTGGCCCTACGGGCCATCCCGGAATGACGATGGAGTTTGTGGCACGCCTCACGCGCTCTTCGCCCCGAAGTGATCGCCATAGGCCTGGCGCAGCTCGACCTTGCGCAGCTTGCCGGTGGCGGTCATCGGCATCTCCTCAAGCACGCGCACCAGCTTCGGCACCTGGAAGCCGCCGAGCGACTTCCGGCAATGCTCCAGCAGCTCGGTCTCGCTCGCCTGTGCGCCGGGCTTCAGCTTGACGAAGGCCGACACCGCCTCGCCCCATTGCGGATGCGGCAGGCCGACGACGGCGGCGTTCTGCACCGCCGGATGCGCCAGCAAAGTCTCCTCGATCTTGACCGAGGCGACGTTCTCCCCGCCGGACTTGATCATGTCCTTCTTGCGATCGAGGAACAGCACCTCGCCCTTGTCGATGACAGCGAGATCGCCGGTGTGGTGCCAGCCGAACTTGCGGGCGTCCTCGGTGGATTTCGGGTCCTTGTAGTAGCCCATCATCACGTTGGGCCCGCGATGCACCAGCTCGCCGATCTCGCCCGGCGGCAGCAGATTGCCGGCATCGTCCATGATCGCTGTCTCGTTGACGAACAGCGACTCGCCCCAGTAGTTGCCGAATCGTTGGAGCTGCACCTCCGGCCGCGACATCGTCGTCGCCGGATACATCTCGGTCTGGCCGCTGGTCAGCACGAAGTTCGGGCACAGCTCCTTGATCGCCCGCTCCAGCAGCGGACGGCTCATCGGTGCCATCGTGTAGAGGCAGGTGCGCAGGTGGGAGAGATCGAACTCCTTCCGGCGGGGGTGATCGAGGATCGCCTGGTACATCAGCGGCAGGCCGACGAAGACGGTGAGACGATCGCGCACGATTGCCTCCATGCAGGCCACCGGGTCGAAGCCGCGCATCAGCGCCATGCGGCCGCCGACCGAGAGATAGCTCAACAGCAGCACATGGCCGGCGCAGTGGAACAGCGGGAACTGCCCGGTGATGCCGTCGTCGCGCGACAGCTGCATCTCGATGCAATTGCTCATCACGGCCATCACGACGGCGAGATGGCAATGCATCGCGCCCTTCGGCCGCGAGGTCGTGCCGGAGGTGTAGATGATCATCGCGAGATCGCGGTCTGTGATCTCGATCTCCGGCTCGACGTCGGACTGGCCCTGGATCAGGTCATTGAAGCTGGCGAGCCCGGCGGCCTTCGCCGTTCCGGTGAGATCCACGGCTACCAGCTCGACGCCACGCTTCTCCAGCACCGCGCGGCGCTCAGGCTGCGCATGGAGATTGTCATCGATCACGGCGAAGCGCACCTCGGCGTGGCCGAGGATGTAGTCCATGTCAGCCGGACCCAGCATGGTGTTGACCGGCACCCAGACCAGTCCCGCGCGATGGATGCCGAACAGCGCTTTGACGAACTCGATCGAGTTGTTGCAGACCGTGGAGATCTTCTCGCCCGGCTTCAACCCCTTCGCGACGAGATAGTTCGCGAAGCGGTTGGCATCGCGCTCCAGCTCGGTGAAGGTGACCTGGCGGCCGCCATCGGTGATCGCCACGCGCTCCGGAAAGCGGCGCGCCGCGCGCTTCAGGAGATCGCCGATCGCGACACGGCCGATACGGCCCGGACCGGGCACACCACCGGTGGCGTCGAGGTTGGTCATATTTTCAGTCCCTCTCCATCCGCGTCATTGCGAGGAGCCGAAGGCGACGAAGCAATCCAGGGGCGTCACGCGTAGCCCCTGGATTGC
The DNA here is from genome assembly GCF_000239775.1 of Bradyrhizobium sp. ORS 375. GTDB lineage: Bacteria > Pseudomonadota > Alphaproteobacteria > Rhizobiales > Xanthobacteraceae > Bradyrhizobium. Next base: position 11,235 of record NZ_CAFI01000120.1, on the reverse strand, counting down.
TTCGCTGCGCTCGCAATGACGGAGCATGTCGTTAGTTCACCGTCCCGAACATCTGCCGCGCTTCTGCGGGACTGGCGATCTCGCGGCCCGCGCGTCTTGCGCACGCAGCGATGGCCTCGATCAGCTGGCCGTTCGAGGTCACCTTGGTGCCGTCGCCGAGATAGAACGTATCCTCCAGTCCGGTGCGCAGATGACCGCCGAGCTCGGCGCAGCGCTGATGCAGCGGCCAGATCTCGGCGCGGCCGATCGCGGTCACCTGCCAATGCGCCTCCGGCAGCTTCAGCTTGAGCAGGATCGGCAGCAGCTCGGGATCCGCCGGCATGCCCGAGGCCACGCCCATGACGAAGTTGTACTCCAGCGGACCTGAATACATGCCGGTCTGGCGGTACATGCCGACACAGCGCACGATGCCGACGTCGAAACATTCGAACTCCGGGATCGTCTTCGCGTCCTTCATGACGGCGAGATAGTCCCCGATCTTCTCGACCGAGTTGTCGAACATCATCGGCGGCCAGGCCCAGCTGTTGTCGGCCTTGACCTTGAGGTAGTTCAGCGAGCCGGCGTTGCAGGCCGCGATCTCCGGCCGGGTCTCCCGGATGCAATCGAGTGCGCCTTGATAGTTGGGACCTGACACACCGGAGGTGTGATTGATGATGACGCCCGGGCAGGCCTCGCGGATCGCCTGCTGGATCTCGCGCGAGACATTCACCTCCCACGAGGGAAGATGGCCCTTGCCCGGCGCCTGCTGGCGCAGATGGATGTGCATGATCGCAGCGCCGGCGTCATAGGCCCGCCGCGCCTCGCGCGCCATCTCCTCCGGCGTGACCGGCACGTGATGCTGCCTGGGATCGGTGAGCACGCCGTTCAGCGCGCAGGTGATGACGGCTTTGTTGCTCATGGCAGTCGTTCTGGCACTCGTTCGATGAATCTTGCGCGCAAGGAGCGCGGTGCAGATGTCGTCCCATATGAGGATGCCGTGGCGCGATCTGCTTGCGTTGACTCGCTGGTTGAAAGGGCGCTTTCCGGTTATTGCTTTGCGTCAAGCCGGCTGAGCGCCACCGACGCTAAGCGGTTCCTGTCCGTCCTCCTGACCGAGCGTGCAATGCCGAGCGACACACAACCGGCGCCGACTTTCCCCAATGGGCTGAGCGCCGCAGAGGCGGCGCGCAGGCTGCAGGCGGAGGGGTTCAACGAGCTGCCGCAGGCCGGCGCGCGCTCGGTCTTCCGGCTGATCGCGGACGTGCTGAAGGAGCCGATGCTGCTCCTGCTGCTCGCGGGGGCCGGCATCTATCTCGCGCTGGGCGACATGGCCGAAGCCGTGCTGCTCGGCGTGTTCGCCTCGGCGTCGGTGTTCATCACTATCGTACAGGAGGCGCGCACCGAACGGGTGCTGGAATCGCTGCGCGATCTCTCCAGCCCGCGCGCGCTGGTGATCCGCGATGGCGAGCGCAGCCGCATCGCCGGCCGCGAGGTCGTGCGCGGCGATCTGATCGTGCTGGCGGAAGGCGATCGTGTCGCGGCCGACGCCGTGCTGCGGCAATGCGACGATCTGCTGACGGACGAGTCCTTGCTCTCCGGCGAATCCGTGCCGGTGCGCAAACGGCCGGCCGACGATGAGACGAGCGACGCGCTCGTTGCCGCAGGCGGCGATGATCAACCCTTCGTATTCTCGGGCAGCCTGGTCGTGCGCGGCGGCGGCATCGCCGAGGTGATGGCGACGGGGCCACGCACCGCGATCGGCAGGATCGGCCAATCGGTGAGCGCGCTGGAGACCGAGACGCCCCGCCTCCGTCAGCAGACGCGACGTCTCGTCATGGCGTTCGCAATCGGCGGCGCCATCGTGGTGGCGATCACGGTCGTGCTCTACGCGCTGTATCGCGGCGGCTGGCTGGAGGGATTGCTGGCCGGCATCGCGCTGGGCATGTCGATGCTCCCCGAGGAATTCCCGGTCGTCCTGACGGTGTTTCTCGCGATGGGCGCCTGGCGCATCTCGCAGGCCCGCGTGCTGACGCGGCGCGCTGCCGCGATCGAATCGCTCGGCGCGGCGACCGTGCTGTGCACCGACAAGACCGGGACCCTGACCCAGAACCGCATGATGGTGGCGCGGCTGATGCGCGCCGACGGCGCTGTGCTGCAACTCGCGACGGCGTCACCGGATGCCGTGACGGGCGACTTCCGCGATCTCGTCACAACCGCCGTGCTGGCCTGCGACCCGCAGTCGCATGACCCGATGGAAAGGGCGCTGCAGGCGATCGACGCGCACGCGACAGCCGTAGCGACGTTGCAACGCCGCTACGGCCTGCGGCCCGATCTGCTCGCCATGTCCAATGTCTGGTCCCGTGACGGCGGCAGCATCGTCGCCGCAAAGGGCGCACCGGAGGCGATCGGAAAGTTGTGCAGCCTCGGCGGCACCGAGCTGGCCGAGTTGCAGGCTCGTGTCGAGATGCTTGCTGCGGAGGGCCTGCGCGTGCTCGGCGTCGCCCAGGCAGGCTGGAGCGGCGCTACGCTCCCCGAGACTCAGCAAGGTTTCGCATTCAACTTCTGCGGCCTCGTCGGTTTCGCCGATCCGCTGCGCGCCGAGGTACCCGCTGCCGTCGCCGAATGCCGCTCCGCCGGCATCCGAGTCATCATGATCACCGGCGATTATCCGGCGACCGCTGCGGCGATCGCGCGGCAGGCCGGGCTCGATCCCAGTCGCGTCATCACCGGCCCCGAGCTTGCGGAGCTCGACGACGACGCCCTGGCGCAGGCGGCGCGCACGCCGACGGCGTTCGCGCGCATCATGCCGGAGCAGAAGCTGCGCATCGTCTCAGCGCTCAAGGCCGATGGCGAGATCGTCGCAATGACCGGCGACGGCGTCAACGACGCGCCGTCGCTCAAGGCAGCGCATATCGGCATCGCGATGGGCGGCCGCGGCACCGACGTCGCGCGCGAGGCCGCCGCGATCGTGCTGCTCGACGATGATTTCGGCTCGATCGTCAAGGCGATCCGGCTGGGCCGGCGCATCTATGACAATCTGCGCAAGGCAATGAGCTTCATCCTGGCGGTGCATTTCCCGATCGCGGGACTCGCTTTGCTGCCGCTCGTCACCGGGCTGCCGCTGCTGCTCGGGCCCGTGCACATCGCCTTCCTGGAGATGATCATCGATCCCGTCTGCTCGCTGGTGTTCGAGGCGGAGACCGAGGAGGACGACGTGATGCGGCGGCGGCCGCGCGATCCCTTGGAACCGCTGCTGCCGCGCCCGCTGGTGCTGTGGGGCGCGCTGCAGGGCGTCCTCGCGATCATCACGACCGGCGGCGTGCTGCTGCTGGCCCACCGCAACGGCATGCCGGACGACCAGCTGCGCGCGCTAGTGTTCTTCACGCTGGTGTCGGTCATCGTCAGCCTGATCTTCGTCAACCGCTCGTTCTCGAGCTCGCTGCGCGACGCGCTGCTGCGGCCGAACCGGATGCTGCTGCTGGTGATCGCGATCGTGATCGCGGTGCTCGCCACCAGCCTGACGGTGCCGCCGGTCGCGGCGCTGTTCAGGTTCGGACCGCTGCATGCCGACGATCTCGCGCTGACCGCGGCGGCCGCGATCAGCACGCTGATCGTGCTGGAGCTGTCGAAATTCCCGCTGCGCGCCGCGCTGTCGCGGCGCGCGAAAGTCGATCAGGTCAACGCCGCCTCGCCGGCACGATAGATCGCGAGATCGCGCGAGCCGGAGAAGATCGCGCGCGGCTTCAGCCCGTAGAAGCGGCGGATCGAGTGGCTGAAATGCGTCGAGTCGGGATAGCCGATGTCCTGCGCGAGATGCGCGAGATTAAGATCCTGGTTGGCGTAGTTGAGCAGATGCCGCGCGCGCTTCCAGGCGCGGAACGAGCGGAAGGAGATGTCGGTCTCCTCCTTGAACAGATGCAGGAAGCGCGAGGTCGACAGGCCCACCGCGGCGGCGCAGCTCTCGGCGGTGGCCGGCTCGCCGGAGAAGCGGCTGATCAGGCCGATCGCCTTGACCACGCGCGGATCGAGCGTCCGCTGCGGCAGCACCTCGCCGAAGCAGAGCCGGTCGAACACCGCGCTGGTGACGTCGCCGGACAGCGGCCGCTGCACCAGCTCCTCATAGGCGGCGCGAATGCGGCAGGCATAGGCCTCGGCCTCGCGCGCGACCTTGGCCGCGAAGCGATCGAGCGTGCCGATCGGCACGCTCTCCGGCTCCATCGTCACGACGATGACGGTGCGGTAGTCGCTCTCGATCGTGTGCTGCTTGTTCGGCGGCACCACCAGCAGCTCGCCACAACGCGCCTCGCCGCCCTCGGGCAGCAGCCGCAGGCTGCCGGTCAGCGCGACATAGATATGGAACGCGCCCGAGCAGCGCTGGCGCGGGCGGCCGAGCAGCCCGGCGTAGAAGACGCGCTCGGGCGTGATCAGCATGAGATGGCCGGAGTCCCGGCGGGTGACATCCATGGTCTTCCTCCTGAGGCGCGGCTCTGGCGGCCGCTTCTTTGGACGAGAACCATAGCGCAATTCGCGCCGCTGTCATCGGCGACGACTGCCGATTTTTGTCGCGGTTAATCATCACGGCATACATGCGTTGTCATTCCGGGGCGCGCGTCAGCGCGAACCCGGAATCTCGAGATTCCGGGTTCGATGCTGCGCATCGCCCCGGAATGACGTGGCCCGAAATGACGTGCGCAACTCACGGCCTGACGCGCGGCTTGACGCCCTGCTCTTGGCCGGCGCGCTCCTCGGCGGCGAGCGCCCGCTGGTAGCCATCGCGCTGCTGCAGGCGCGCCCAATAGGCCGCCACATTCGGCCCGAATTCCTTGGAGAGCCCGAGCGTGTCGGCAAGGCGGAGCGCATAGCCGATCACGATGTCCGCCGCGGTGAAGCGGCCGCCGCTCAGGAATTCGACATGGCCAGTCGCTGCCTCCACCGCGCGCAACCGGCCCAGAAACCATTTGGCATAGTCGGTCGCGACCTGCGGCGAGCGGCGCTCCTCAGGCTCGAGCTGCGTGTACCGCAATACCAGCGTCTGCGGGAACGTCAGCGTCGCGTCCGAGAAGTACATCCAGTTCAGGAACGCGCCGAAATCTTTCTCCTCCGGTCCGACCATCAGCGGTGTCGGACCATGCTTGATGCCGAGATAGTGGCAGATGCCCGAAGATTCCGTCATCTTCGTCTCGCCGTCGATCATGAACGGGATGGTCCCGAGCGGATTGATCGCCAGATACTCCTTGGCCAGCACCCGCGGCGGGAACGGCAGCATTTTCAATTCGTAGCTGGCCCCGAGCTCCTCCAGCATCCACAGCGGGCGGAACGAGCGGGCGCCGTCGCAATGATAAAGCGTGATCATCAGGCGTTCCCCGCTTTCGCCATGCCCGGCAACGTGCCCATCATCTTGCACAGGATCGTCAGCATCACCTCGTCGGCGCCGCCGCCGATCGAGCTCAGCCGCGAATCGCGATAGGCGCGGCTCACCGGCGTCTCGTTCATGAAGCCCATGCCGCCCCAATATTGCAGGCAGGCGTCGGTGAGCTCGCGCCCGAGCCGGCCGGTCTTCAGCTTCACCATCGTCGCGAGCCGCGTCACGTCCTCGCCGGCCACCAGCGCCTCGGCGGCCTGATAGGTCAGCGCGCGCAGCAGCTCGACCTCGGTCTGCAGCTCGGCGAGGCGGAAGTGGACGACCTGATTGTCGAGGATCGAGCGGCCGAACGCCTTGCGGTTGCGGGTGTACTCGATGGTCGCATTGATGATCGCCTCATGCGCCTTCAGGCAGGCGGCGCCGGCCCACAGCCGCTCCTCCTGGAACTGCATCATCTGGTAGGTGAAGCCCATGCCCTCCTCGCCGACGCGGTTGCGCTTGGGCACGCGCACATTGTCGAAGAAGATCTGCGCGGTGTCGGAGGAGCGCATGCCCATCTTGTCGAGCTTGCGCGCGACCTGCACGCCCTTGCTCTTCATCGGCACGCAGATCAGCGACTTGTTGCGGTGGACCGGGCCGTCGCTGGTGTTGGCGAGCAGGCAGATGAAATCCGCCTGGGTGCCGTTGGTGATCCACATCTTGCCGCCGTTGATGACGTAGTCGTCGCCGTCGGCGCGCGCCTGGGTCTTGATCGAGGCGACGTCGGAGCCGGCGCCGGGCTCGGACACGCCGATGCAGGCGACGTAGTCGCCGGCAATCGCCGGCGCCAGAAATTCCTTGCGCACCTCGTCGGAGCCGAACCGCGCCAGCGCCGGCGTCGCCATGTCGGTCTGCACCCCGATCGCCATCGGGATGGCGCCGCAATTGATGGCGCCGAGCTCCTCCGCCATCATCAGCGCGTAGGAATAGTCCAGCCCCTGTCCGCCGAACTCGACCGGCTTGTTGAGGCCGAGAAATCCGAGGTCGCCGAGCTTCTTGAACAGCTCATGCGCGGGAAAGATGCCGGCCTCCTCCCATTCGTCGACATGGGGATTGATCTCGGCGGCAATGAACTTCTGCAGGATGCGGCGCGGTTCGTCGTGGTCGGCGGTGAAGAGCATGTTTCATTCCCTGTCGTTCAGGGGCGGCCGCTCGAGCATCCGCCCCGGAAGTTCGTTGGTGCTTCTTGATTGCGACACGCCCGTCATTCCGGGGCAAGGCCGCAGGCCTTGAACCCGGAATCCCGAGCTTGTCTGGCGTTCCTTGCTACCAATCTCGAGATTCCGGGTTCAATCGTCAACGCGCAGCCGCTTCGCGCCTTCGCATTGCCGATTGCCCCGGAATGACGGTGAAGGATCATCTTCGCTTTGCTATCTGACGCGCTGGGACTCATCACCTCGAGATTCCGGGTCAGCCCTGCGGGCTGCCCCGGAATGACGCGCGTGGAGAGGGGCGCGGCTCACAATCCCATCTGCCGGCTGGCCAGGTCCTTCATGATCTCCTCGGTGCCGCCGCCGATCGCATTGACCTTCACCTCGCGATAGATCCTCTCGACACGAATGCCGCGCATGAACCCCGCGCCGCCAAAGATCTGCACCGCCTCGGAGGCGCAATAGGCCATGGTCTGCGTCGCCTGGTTCTTCATCATGCAGATCTCGGCGACGGGATTATCACCCTGTTCGAGCCGCCACGCCAGCATCTCCAGCATCGCCTGCGAGGCCGCCACGCGCTGTGCCATGTCGACCAGCTTGTGCCGGATCACCTGGTGCTGCGCCAGCGGCTTGCCGAAGGTCTGGCGCTCCTTGGCGTACGCGATCGCATCGTCGAGACAGACGCGCGCGAACGCCGTGCAGCTCGCCGCCATGCCCATGCGCTCGGAATTGAAATTGTGCATGATCAGCTTGAAGCCCTGCCCCTCCTCGCCGATCAGATTCTCGACCGGCACGCGGCAATTGTCGAAATGCAAGGTCGCGGTATCCGACGCCCACCAGCCCATCTTGTTGAGCCTGGTGCGGGTCAGCCCCGGCGCGTCGCCCGGAACAAGCAGCAGGCTGACACCTGCCGGCCCGGGTCCACCCGTGCGCACCGCGACGGTGATGTAGTCAGCGCGCATGCCCGAGGTGATGAAGGTCTTCTCGCCGCTGACGACATAGTGATCGCCGTCGCGCACCGCCTTGGTGCGGAGATTGGCAACATCGGAGCCGCCGCTCGGCTCGGTGATGGCGAGCGCCGAGATCTTTCGCCCGGAGAGAATCTCCGGTAGCACTTTCGCGCGCACCTCCGGCCGGGCCGCGCGCGCGATCGGCGGCGCGCCGATGCTGTGGCTCATCAGGCTGGCGCTGACGCCGCCGACGCCGGCGCGTGCCAACTCCTGCGACGACACGATCCGCATGAACTGATCGGCCGCGACGCCGCCGAACTCCTCGGGGAAGCCCAGGCCCAGCAGGCCAATCTCGGCAGCCTTGGCATACAGCGCACGCGGAAACTCGCCGGCCTCGTCCCAGGCGCTCGCGAACGGCGCGATCTCCTTGTCGACGAAGCGCCTGACGACGTCGCGGAAGGCCTCGTGCTCGGCCGTGTAGAACGGGCTTTTCCTCATCGGCACCGGGCTCTGGTTGCTGTGTCGCCAGGATGACCAGAAGCGGCGGTATCGCCTTGCGTCGAGTGGCTGACAGCCGAAATCGCCTCCAGCTTCGCGCACATTCGTGACGCCCCATCAGCGCCTTGACGCAAGACAGTGCAATGCACACACCGGCCCACTCGCGACAAAAAGACGCCGCGCGCCTTGAGCCGATCAGGCCGGACGCGAGGCCACGGGAATCGCGATCAAGGCGGCATCAGATCGCCTGACACGAGGAGGAAACGCGTGCCAGTACGGTATTACGACTGGATTGCGCATCATGCGCGGAGGACGCCGGATAAGACCGCGATGGTCGATCTCGGCAGCGGCCGGCGGTTCAGCTATGCGGAGTTCGATGCCCGCGTCGCGCGTCTGGCCGGTCATCTCCGCGATGCCTGCAGCGTGGGCAAGGGCGATCGCGTCGCTGTGCTGGCGCTGAACGCCACCGATACGTTGGAAGTGCAGTTCGCCTGCTTCCGCGTCGGCGCGATCTTCGTGCCGCTCAATGTCCGACTCACGGTGCCCGAGCTGCAGTTCATCGTCGGCGACGCCGCGCCTGACGTGATGATCCACGATGACGACCTTGCCGACAGCGCGCTCGCCGTAAGCCGGCTGTGCGGCGTCGCCACGGTGCTGCGCTATGGACCCGGCGGCAGCTACGAGCAGGCGATCGCGGCGGCCAGGCCGCTGACCGCGGTCGAGCCGGTCACGCTCGATGACGTCTCGACCATCATGTACACGTCCGGCACGACGGGACAGCCGAAAGGGGCGATGATCACCCACGGCATGACGTTCTACAACTGCGTCAATCTCGGCGGCCCCGCCTATATCACGCCGTCCTCGGTGCTGCTGACGGTGCTGCCGCTGTTCCACACCGGCGGCCTCAACTGCTATACCAATCCCGTGATGCATGTCGGCGGCACCGTGCTGATCATGCGCGCGTTCGATCCCGGCCAGGCGCTGCAGCTGATCAGCGATCCCGCCCAGGGCATCAACGTGTTCTTCGGCGTGCCCGCGATCTATCAGTTCATGGCCCAGCATCCGGCGTTCGCAACCGCCGATTTCAGCCGGCTGGTGATCGGCGGCGTCGGCGGCGCGCCGATGCCGGTTCCGCTGCTCGAGACCTGGGAGAGGCGCGGCGTCGCGCTGCAGCAGGGCTATGGCATGACCGAGACCTCACCGGCCGTGCTCGCGCTCGACCGCGAGGATGCCGCGCGCAAGGCGGGCTCGGCGGGCAAGCCGGTGCTGCACACGGAAGTGCGCATCGTGCGGCCGGACGGCAGCGACGCCGATGTCGGCGAGCTCGGTGAGCTCTGGGTGCGCGGACCCAACGTGACGCCGGGCTATTGGAACCGGCCCGATGCCAATCGCTCCTCCTTCACCGACGGCTGGCTGCATACCGGAGATGCCACGCGGGTCGACGAGGACGGCTTCTACTACATCGTCGACCGCTGGAAGGACATGTACATCTCCGGCGGTGAGAACGTCTATCCGGCCGAGGTCGAAAGCGTGCTGCACCAGCTGAGCGCCGTCGCCGAGGCCGCGGTGATCGGCATCGCCGATCCGCAATGGGGCGAGACCGGCATGGCCATCGTCGCGGTCAAGCCGGGACAGAGCTTGAGCGAGGCCGAGATTGTCGCGCATTGCCAGGCCAACCTCGCCCGCTTCAAATGCCCGCGCACCGTCCGCTTCGTCGACGCGCTGCCGCGCAACGCCACCGGCAAGATCCACAAGCCGACCCTGCGCAAGAGCTTTGCGACCGCGTCGGCGGTCGATCTCGTCCAGCAGGCGTCGTGACGTTTCCTGCGCAGCGGCTGTTGCGCATCGCGGACCACCAAGACTCACAAGACCAACCAGAGGAAGCCCAGGGAATGTTGCCTATGACGACCAGGACTCTGCTGTCTTTCGCGGCCGCGGCCGCTCTCTCCGTTTTGGCGAGCCACAGCGCGCTCGCCCAGAAGAAATACGACACCGGCGCCAGCGACACCGAAATCAAGATCGGCAATGTCGAGGCCTATAGCGGCCCGGCTTCGGCCTACGGCATCATCGGCAAGACCGAGGAAGCCTATTTCAAGATGATCAACGATCAGGGCGGCGTGAACGGCCGCAAGATCAACTTCATCTCCTACGACGACGGCTACAGCCCGCCGAAAACGGTCGAGCAGGTGCGCAAGCTGATCGAGAGCGACGAGGTGTTCCTGGTGTTCAACGCACTGGGCACACCGACCCAGACCGCCGTGCAGAAGTATCACAATTCCAAAAAGGTGCCGCAGCTGTTCCTGGCCACCGGCGCCAGCAAGTGGAACGATCCGAAGGACTTCCCGTGGACCATGGGCTTCCAGCCCAGCTACCGCGTCGAGGCGCGGATCTTCGCCAAGTACATTCTCAAGGAGAAGCCGAACGCGAAGATCGCAATCTTCTATGCCAATGACGATTTCGGCAAGGACTACGTCCTCGGCATCAAGGAGGTGCTCGGCGACAAGGCCAAGACGATGATCGTCGCCGAGGAGAGCTACGAGACCTCGGAGCCTTCGATCGACGCCCATATCGTCAAGCTGAAGGGCACCGGCGCCGACGTGTTCGTCAACATCGCCACGCCGAAATTCGCGGCCCAGGCGATCAAGAAAATCGCCGAGCTGGAATGGAAGCCGATGCACCTGATGACGGACGTCTCGATCTCGATCGGCGCCGTGATGAAGCCGGCCGGCCTTGAGGCCTCCGAAGGCGTGCTGTCGGCCGGCTATCTCAAGGACCCCTCTGATCCGCAGTGGAAGGACGACGAGGGCATGAAGAAGTTCATGGCCTTCATCGACAAGTACATGCCCGGCGCCAACATCTCCGACGCCAACCTCGCCTATGGCTACGCCGCGGCGCAGACCATGGTGCAGACCCTGAAGCAGTGCGGCGACAATCTCACCCGCGAGAACGTCATGAAGCAGGCCGCCAGCCTCAAGGACTTCGCGCCGGACACCCTGATCCCCGGCATCAAGGTCAACACCGGCCCGAACGACTTCGCCCCGATCGAGCAGCTCAAGATGATGCAGTTCAAGGGCGGCAAGTGGGACCTGTTCGGGGACATCATCAGCGCGGATGTCGGAGGGTAGGTAGGAGACGGCGGCGCGGCGCGCCAGGCAGCGAACCGATGCAGGCGCGCCGCATCGCTACACCAAACACGTCGATGACGGGCCCTTGGCTGCCACTTTTCGCTTGAGCCCCGCTCTCCCGCCAGTGGCGG